>NZ_SFBZ01000243.1:0-53214 GCF_007095495.1 Microcystis sp. M_QC_C_20170808_M9Col
AGAACTTTTAGAATTGATAGAGACAATTTTGGTTTATAAGTTACCCCAAGTCAGTAGAAAGGAGATAGAAGCGATGTTTAGTTTAAGTGATTTAAAACAAACTAAAGTGTATCAGGAAGGTAGAGCGGAAGGTAGAGCGGAAGGTAGAGCGGAAGGTAGAGCGGAAGGCCGACAAGAAGGCGAATTAGCGGCAAAATTAGCCTCTATTCCTCGTTTATTGGCATTAGGATTAAACTTTGAACAGATAGCACAAGCTTTAGAATTAGAGATCGAACAGGTTAGACAAGTAACTCAAGGGGAATAGGAAAAGTTCAAAGCGATCGCATTTTAATAATGGTTTCCCAATCTCGATAGCTATCGATCAACAGTAAATTATTCTCCGAACTTTGATAAACTGATACGATTGCCGGTGGCTATCTTTTGCCGGTAGCCATCAAGTAAAAATCGGCAACCCCGAAAATCTCTCAAGTCTTCTGTAGCTAAAGAGAAATCAAAAGTACAAACCCAATAAGACAAAATTATTCCTAATCTGCCTTCTTCTAATTCGCTGACTGCCACTATTTGATTATCAGTATTTCTTAAAACAATTGTCCCATTTTTGTATATATCCGTAAATCCGCCAGTTGCTATACACGGACTACCGACTTGCCATTGATTATTAATTGGCATTAAGTAGGGAGGCACAATTATTTGTAGGATGGGTTAGCGGTAGCGTAACATAATCGGGCGTTGGGTTTCATGCTTCAACCCAACCTACGTTCTTGCCATTGATTATTAATTGGCATTACTTGTTTAAATATTGTCATAGATCCAGTGAGAGTATTAACTGGACTAGCTATTACTGCTTACTGCATGGCAACCAACAAAAATGTGGACAAAGCTTTAATCATATACAACTTCAAAACTAATACAAATATTCCACAACGCCTTATTGTATTTTTACTGAAAATTTTTTATAACATTTTTAAATTATGTACGTTATAACTATTAAGATTATTAAACCAATCTTAGTATTTGAGTATTAATTACTTACTTTTTTATTGGTGCTATAATATTTTTAACTTTATTTAAATAAAAGTCATGCAAAAAATACAAGTGATTCCAAGAAAAGGTAGTTCCAATTAATCTTAACCCCTAATAGGGATTGAAACTTGGAGGCAAAAATCAGCGATACTGATATTGAGATCACGATGGTGAATCCAGAAGAGATAAAGGAGACAGAAAATGGATAACGAAACCGTCACTTATTCCCTAGAAGCAGTTCTGACAAGGATTGAAGGGAAAATTGACTCTCTGGAAAAACGGATCGATGAGAGATTTGATAAGGTAGATAAGAGATTTGATAAGATAGAAGAACGGTTGACGAAAGTGGAAATAGGACAAGTCGAACTCAAAGGGGAGATTAAAGCCTTAGATGAGCGACTAACCACAGAAATTAAAGGGTTAACTGCAAGAGTTGCCTATCAGGAATTTACCAATCGGGGGATTCTCATCGCTCTGGTTGTGGCCATTTTAGGAGGGGCTGCTAAACTTTTTGGTTTTTTCCCCAATCCCTAACAGCGATCGCCCTAAAATGCTGTAGAATTAGCTTGACAAAAGTGAGATGCAGCCAAAGACTCTCTGGGAAATGCAGTTAAATAATTGGATGGCGACCTAAAAATATGAGTGAATTAACTATTCGTCCAGCTAAAATTACTGGTGTCATCCCAGATTCGATCGCCGCCGAGGTGGGTTTTGAAATCGGGGATGCGCTCGTCTCTATCAATGGTAATCGTCCCCGGGACTTAATCGATTATCAATTTTTATGTGCCGATGAATTTTTAACCCTAGAAGTGCTTGATAGTCAGGGCAAAAATCACCGGATAGAAATCGAAAAAGATTATCATGAAGACTTAGGTTTAGAGTTTGAAACTGCCCTTTTTGATGGCTTAATTCAGTGTAATAATAAATGTCCTTTTTGCTTTATCGACCAACAACCAGAGGGCAAAAGAGAAACTTTATACTATAAAGATGATGACTATCGCTTAAGTTTTCTCTATGGCAGTTATTTAACCTTAACTAATCTCACCTCAAAAGAATGGCAGCGGATCGAAAAGATGCACATATCACCGCTTTTTGTGTCCGTTCATGCCACGGAACCCGATCTGAGGATTCGTCTCTTAAAAAATCCCCGCGCTGGTCAAATTTTAGACCATTTAAAATGGCTACAAGCCAGACAATTACAAATTCATGCCCAAGTGGTAGTTTGTCCCAATATTAATGATGGAATTCATCTCGAAAGAACCCTGTTAGATCTGGTTTCTTTTCATCGGGGAGATATTCCCTGTGTGGAGTCGATTGCCGTAGTTCCCGTGGGATTAACCCGCTTTCGTCCCCAAGAAGATGAATTAATTCCCGTTAGCCAAGAAAAAGCGCGAGAAGTGATCGAACAAGTCCAAACTTTACAGAAACAATTTCGTCAAGAATTTGGCAGTAATGTGGTGTGGTTAGCCGATGAATGGTTTTTAATTGCCCGAGTCGATTTACCACCTCAATCTCACTACGAAGACTATCCCCAAATCGGTAACGGAGTTGGCTCGATTCGTCAATTTATTAGGGATTTCCAGAAGACAGCCAAGAAGTTATTACCCGCTCAAATTACTCCCTCTAGACGGTTGGTATGGGTAGTGGGAAATGCGGTAGAACAAGCTTTTCAACCCCTAGTTAAACAGTTAAATAATCTGCGGGGTTTAACCGTGGAATTAGTGGCTTTAAATAGTGATTATTGGGGTCAGGAAATCACGGTTACGGGTTTATTAACCGGGCAAGATATTCTCAAAGGATTACAAGGTAAAAATCTTGGGGATGGGGTTTTATTACCCTCCCTAATGCTCAAGCATGGGGAATCGGTATTTTTAGATGATTTCACCCTAGAAACTGTTATTAATCAGTTAGGAGTCCCTATTTATCCAGTCCTGGGAGTGGAGGAATTAATTAAAACTTGTCTCACTCTCAATCCCTTGAACAGATCCTAATCTTGAGAATAGACAATTATCAGTAATCGGTGATCAGATTTGAGTTTTTAGTGAGCGGTATTAAGTAGAAAATTGCCGTTTTCTTGGCACTGATTACTGATTACTGATTACTGATTACTGATTACTGATTACTGATTACTGTCTTAGCCTAGCTCCACATTACCTGTCCCTTGAAACATCAGCCAAGAGAGGAAAAAATTAGCCACAAAAATCGCTAACAAAGAAGTTACCACAGCCGTGGTAGTAGATTGACCAACTCCTTTAGCACCGCCGGTGGTGGTTAAACCCCAACTGCAGCCGATAATAGCAATTAAAATCCCAAAAATTAGGGACTTTAACATAGAACTAATTAAATCCCATGTTTCCAGAAAATTTTGGGCTGATTGTAAGAATAGGGAATAGGAAATACCGTAAAGACTATCGGAAATAAATAAACCACCCAGTAGCCCTGTGACTAAAGAGATAATAGTGAGCAGGGGTAACATTAAACTACAGGCAATCACCCGGGGAATGACCAAATAATCGATCGGATCGGTTTTTAAAATATATAAAGCGTCAATTTGTTCTGTTACTCGCATTGTACCAATTTCGGCGGCAAAAGCCGAGCCAACTCTCCCCGCCACCACCACCGCGGTTAAAACCGGGGCTAATTCTCTTGTTAAAGCCAAGGAAAGGACTCCCCCAACAAAACTACCCGCCCCAAAAAAAATAAATTCTCTGGCTACCTGAATAGTGAAAACCATACCCACAAAAGCAGCAGTAATTAGGGCAATTGTCAAGGATTCTGGCCCCACAATACTCATTTGTTCCAGAGTATTACGCCGGTGGATTTTGCCATTAAGAATATGTAAAAAAGTTTGTCCCGCTAACAAACCGGCAGCCCCCAAACGCTGAAACCATAAACTTAAACCACTGGCAGCATCACTTTTTCTTGGCATTTGTCGAGGGACTATCGCTAAAATCTAACTTATTATAGGCGAGAATTCCCTCTGATTATCCCTCGATTGTGGCGACTTGCTTTGATGCCACTCGATCGAGGGATAACAAACCATGGTTTTGTGCTGCTGGCAGGGGATAATAGAATTATCTAGTAGCCGTCAGCTATCAACCCTGATTCTTTATCCATGCCAGATTTAGCGAAAATTATCCTGAGAAACCATAAAATTGATGCTGTTAAACGATTCCATCCTTGGATATTTTCCGGGGCGATTAAAGAGATGGAGGGAGAAGTCAAAGAGGGTGCTATCGTTGAGGTTTATAGCGATCGAGGCGAATATCTAGCCACTGGACTGTATAATCCTAGCAATATTGCCGTTAAAATTCTTTCTTTCCAAAAAGTCAGCGATATTGCTCAATTATTTCTCGAAAAATTCCAGAATGCCTATCAGCTGCGGCAACAAATCGGTTTAGTGGATAACCCGAAAACTAACTGTTATCGCTTAATTAACGCGGAAGGAGACGGTTTACCCAGTTTAATCGTCGATTGGTACAATGGCACGGCGGTTATTCAAGCTTATTCCCTAGCTTTATACCAACGTCTCGATCTGATTGTCGATTGTCTGAAAACTATCTACGCTGACAATTTACGGGCAGTTTACGATAAAAGTGCCGCAGTTTTGGCGAAAAGCGCCCATATCTCCGAGAATAAATACTTATTTGGTCAAAAAAACGGCAATGAGGTGTTAGAATCCGGCCATCGCTTTATTATTGATTGGGAAAAAGGACAAAAAACGGGATTTTTCCTCGATCAAAGGGAAAATAGAGCAATATTAGCCCAATATTGTCAGAATAAACGGGTTTTAAACACTTTTTCTTATTCTGGCGGCTTTTCCGTCTATGCTATGCAAGCGGGGGCTGCCCTAGTCCATTCCGTTGATAGTTCCCACGGTGCGATCGATCTTACCGAAAAAAATATCGCCCTGAATAATCTCGGTGAAGTTCCCCATCAATCCTACAGCGCCGATGTTTTTAACTTCCTGCGCGACTGTCAGGAGGATTACGATCTGATTGTCCTCGATCCCCCCGCTTTTGCCAAAAGTATCCAATCCCGTCATCAGGCGGTTATGGCTTATAAAAGATTAAATCAGCAAGCTTTCCAGAAAATTCGCCCCCAAGGTATTATTTTCACCTTTTCCTGTTCCCAAGTGGTTAACGAAGAACATTTTCAGGGGGCTGTCATGGCGGCAGCCATTGAATCGGCTCGCCCAGTGCGAATTTTAGCACGTTTAAGCCAACCGGCGGACCATCCCACCAGTATCTATCACTCGGAAGGTTCCTACCTGAAAGGATTGGTTTTAGCGGTGGATTGATGGAAAATTAAACGATTACCATCCGGATCATAGATGTAGATTTCCGGACCGTGGGAAGCCTGGCTAATTTCTCCCCTAGCACCATAGCCGATTTCGCTCCAATGCTCGAGGGCTTTTTCGAGACTCTCCACCTCGAAACAAATGCTCATGCCACTGCCCCTAGAATCGCTAAATTCGTCTCTGTGGGACTCTTTAGGGCAAAAAAGACCTAGTTTAAGGTTAATCAGCCTAAATTCCGCATAAACGTCGGCAAGGTAGGGGTTTGGTTCCTGTTGCAACAGTTGACGATAAAACTGCACCGAGCGATCGAAATTACTCGTTCCTAGGACAATAAAAGCCTCTGTGTAATTGAATGGACTATCGGGGGGGTTATTCATTGGGGTTGGGGATTAGGAGATGGGAGATTGCCCAAAAGATATACTTCAGTGCGGTGAAGATGTCAAGTCCCTTGTACTGCCAATAGTAGTCGCGTCCATTGCCAGACTTTCTATCTCCCTCGGTAGTAAGCTCTTTAAAATACCTATATCTGCAAGTCCCCTGGGGTTTCCATCCGATCGAGGATCACCCTGAGCGTTCATCCGATCGAGTGATTTTGGGGAAAAAGTGTTAAAAAAGATTGCTGTTTGTAAAGACAACTGTTACCGTGGGTTCAAGAGTGCGCTTTGAAGGAGGAAAAATCCCATGCACCCTAACCTATCCATCTATCCCTCGATTGCTTCGCTACTTATGTAGGGTATAGATGCACAAATCAAAGATTTCAGAAGCAAAACCAATAAATTCCCGTACTGTTGCTTAAAACAGGAGTTTGATCATGAAATTACAGGGAAAAACTGCCCTAGTCACGGGGGCATCCCGGGGTATTGGACGAGCGATCGCCTTAGAATTGGCCCGACAAGGTTTAAGCAGAATTGTGATTGTTGCCAGAGATCAAGAGCGATTAGAAAAACTAGCCAAAGAAATTGAGTCCCTAGGGGTCATTGCCACACCTTTAGCCCTAGATTTAACCGAAAATGACCTTGTTAGTCCTTCAATTATCCGCGTTTGGCAAGAATGCCGCGGCATTGATATCCTCGTTAACTGTGCCGGTATTGCCCATCAAACCCCCTTTCTACGCTCGCAATTTTCGCAAGTGCAAGCAGAAATATCTTTAAATCTGATGGCCCTGTACACGGTTACTCGCTTAATTGCCCGCCGGATGGCAATTCGGGGACAGGGAACGATTGTCAATGTTTCCAGCATGATGGGTAAAATTGCCGCTCCTAGCTTTGCTACCTACTCGGCCACCAAATTTGCCATTTTGGGTTTTAGTCAAGCTCTCAGGTCGGAATTACGGGAACACAACATCAAAGTTGTCACCCTCTTACCCTCTTTAACCGATACGGATATGGTGCGAGAATTGCAGTTATTTCGATGGTTAAAACCGATGAGCGCCGAAGAAGTCGCCCAAACCCTAATTACCGGGTTAAATAGGGAAAAAACGGAAATTGTCGTCGGTTGGCAAAGTCATCTAGCTCTTTGGTGTCAAAAATTGGCCCCGAAACTGCTCGAGAAAATTGTCGATTTAGCCTCTCCCTTACGCCAAAGCAAAGGAAAGCGAGGATGGCGAGAAGTGTTTAACTAGGGTTTAATTAAATCCATCAGGGTGAGCCATGCTCACCCTAATCACCTTAACTAACAGGCAATTAAACGGCTGTCAGGGTTTTTTCTAGAAGTTGTCGGGGAGCTTGAACCAAACCACGACAGTGGATTTCCGCAGAATTATTGGGACTTTCAATCAGTTTAACTTTATCTAATTCGGCTCCTAATTGGCGGATCCGTTCCCCTAATAGTTGAGCGATATGTAAGGCAATATTTTCTGCGGTGGGAACCACTTCGGCAAAGTAGGGAATATCCTTATTTAAAAAAGCATGATCGAAGGGTTCTACTACCAATTCATCGATCGCTTTTTGTAAATCCCCTAGATCTACAATCATACCGGTGCGGGGATCGATTTCCCCCGCCACGGATACTTCTAGGTGATAATTATGGCCATGACCGTTTACCCTGGCGCATTTGCCGTAGATTTCCGAGTTTTGTTCGAGGGTTAATTGCGGTAAAGCCAAACGATGGGCGGCGCTAAAATGGGTTTTGACGGTTAAAGTTGCTTCCATATCTTTTCCTTGATATTCTGCCCACAATTCGGGGTGTTCAAATAGTTGAATTTTGACTAATGGTAAATAGGGTGCTAATCTTTGCCAGATAACTCTGGCGATATTTTCTGTGGTGGGTAGGGTTTGCTGAAATTCCGGCCAGACTTGATTGAGATAGGAGTAGTCTAATTGACTGGTTATCTCTCGTTTAATTACCTGTTTCACGGTGGAGAGATTCTCCACCATGCCATAAGGATTGAGTTCTTTGTATAGGGAGACGTATAATTCGTAATTGTGACCATGACCGGGAAAACGGCTACCAAGACCAAAACGTCTTTGATTTTCGGCTTCGTCCCATTCTGGTAGATAATAGCGATGGCTGGCTGAAAACCGCGCTCGACGATTGATGATGCAATCCATAAATGTGGGCGATCGATGACTTTGTAAAGTTACGTTAAGAGTAACCCTTTCTAGCATAAACCAGTTTTGTCCCCTCCTGCTTGCGGACCGGAGAAAGTTATCCCTCAATTCCAGCAGAATGCGATCGCTGTGAGTCGATAGTGAGAAAATTTATCTTTGAGAAGGTGAAGGAATTACTTTTTTACCACTATGATAAACTGTCTCTATCCATAACTTTCTAGCTCCCTCAATTCTTCTTTAGGAGCAATCGAGATGGGATACTTTAGTGGGCAAAAAAGTAAATTCGTAGGTCGGGTTGAGGTCACGAAACCCGACAGAAACCCTCAGTTGTTGGGTTTCACTTCGTTCAACCCAACCTACGCAAAAAGATCTACCAAAATAAACCGTCTCTATCCAAATTCGCTCGCTTCTTCAATATTAATAATCACTTCTTCTAAAGTTTCACCCTGACTCATACATCCGGGTAAATCGGGAATTAATGCCGTGTATCCGCCTTCTTCTTCGGGATAAATTGAAATCGGATATTTAAGAGACAGAAAGTATTCTAATATTGGTTGTTCCATCAATAGGTCTAAATAGGTCTAACTGAGTCGCCAATTTGAGGGTTTTCAAAAGGTAACGTTTCGGATAATTCCCATACTAGCAGTTTATTTAACAATTCACGATTTATTAGCTCGGATATTGGCTTTTTATCGTTCTTAGAATTCGCTCCTACGGCTCTTTTTAAGAATTTTCCTATCAAATCGGACGGGGTTTCTTGTTCTTTAAGCAACAACTCCAGCAATCTAGATCCTTTATTATTGGCTCTATCCGATTGTAAAATCGATATTTTTTCTTGAACAAAAGTAATTGTCCCCGTCCCTCTCACTAAGTCAAGATAGCCTAAAGACTCACCAGTCTGAGGATCTTTTATTTCCTCTTCGCTGGTATTGTAAACTAACATTCTTTGACCTTCTCGAATTCCACTAATTTCACCTCTATTGATCACTAATTTATAGTCGTCAATAACTTTGACAACTTTGGCGGGAAAGGTTCCTTTAGGAGATAAAATGGGTTTTTCGGCTACATTTTCCATATTTTCCTCTATGGTGAACTATGTTTTCTAAGAACGCCAGGTCTGACTCTGGTTTCTTGAATAATTTTTAAATCGTTACTCGCCAATCGATCTAGAATTACCTGATAGATTGTTTGAGGTTTGTCAATGATCGCGTGTATCTTGCCGTCCTTTGGATTAATATATTCAACAAAACCCTCTCCTATTAATCTTTCAAACCCATCTTCATCGGTATAATAAAAAGAGACAAGTAACTCGATCGTAAACAGACTAGAGGAATCAAGAAGGCATAAAATATTATTATTTCCTTGCTTTTGAGACCTCAAAATCCTGGGAGTAATTCCCTGTTTAATAATATTTTCTAAATTTTGGTTTACCTCCTGAAGTTGCTTAACTTCTGCCTCTAATTTTTGTTTCTGTCTAAGAAGTGTGTTAACAGCGCTTAACAAAGTGGCTATAAACAGTAGGGTGAAGAAACTGACAATAATTACTAGATCTAGAGGAATAGAAGTATTGAATGGATAACGAATTAAAGCAATACCTCCTAAAAATCCAAGAAGACCGAGTAAAACCCCTTGAATTTCGTTAAAACTAGACCAGATTAACCCCCAAAAGTTATTTTTCATCTTTTTTGAAAACTCAAGAGACCGGTGATTAGCCAGTCTCTCAAGTCTTATCTATCTATTCTACTCGATTCCTTCGATACGGTCCTCCACTTCTTGATAAAGTTCCTGTAAGCGGTCTAAATTCTCTTGAGAAGTTTCCCAGTAACCGCGACCATTAACTTCTAGCAGGGTTCCCACCATCTTGCGGAAAGAATTAGGATTGAGATTCATCAGACGCTGACACATTTCCTCATCTTGAATAAAGGTGGTGTTGACATCTTCATAAACCCAATTATCCACCGCGTCAGCAGTTGCCGACCATCCCATGGTATTAACCAAACGCTTCGATAATTCTCGGACTCCTTCGTAACCATGACTTAACATTCCCTCGTACCATTTGGGATTGAGTAACTTGGTGCGGGTATCCAAGCGCACGGTTTCCGATAAAGTACGCACCTGAGCGTTAGCGGTGGTAGTATCAGCAATATAGGCCGCCGGTTTTTTGCCATCATCGCGTAAACTAGCCACAACTTTTGTCGGGTCGGAGTCGAAATAGTGGGAAACATCGGTTAAACTAATCTCGCTAGAATCCAAGTTTTGGAAAGTTGCCTCCGCAGTTTTTAAAGATGCTTCAAACAACCGACGATTATCGGCCATCATCCCCGGATTATCCGAGTCGAAAGCAAAACCCTTGCGGTTGAGATACATATTCTGTAACTCTTTTTCGTCTTCCCAACTGCTATTTTCCACCGCGAGATTGATGTTAGAAGAATAGGAACCAGAAGCATTAGAAAAGATGCGGGTGGCTGCCTGTCGAACCGTTAAACCCATTTCTTTTGCTTGTGACCTAGCGTGTTTGCGGACATAATTCATCTCCACCGGTTCATTTGCTTCTGCAGCCATTTTTACGCCTTGGTCAAGCAAATTCATCTGATTAATAAATAAATCCCGGAAAACACCAGAACAGTTGACCACCACATCAATGCGCGGTCTTCCTAACTCCTCTAGGGGAATCAATTCCAGTTTATTCACCCGTCCCAAAGCATCGGGAAGAGGACGAACCCCCACCATCCAGAGAATTTGTGCTAGGGATTCCCCATAGGTTTTGATATTATCCGTTCCCCAGAGAACACAAGCGATGGTTTCGGGATATTTACCGCCATTATCCAGTTTTTGCCGTTCTAACAGACGATCCACCACGATTTTAGCCGATTTTACCGCCGCTAGGGTCGGGATAGACTGGGGGTCTAAAGCGTGGATATTTTTACCCGTCGGTAAAACTCCGGGGTTGCGGATGGGGTCGCCACCAGGACCGGGAAGAACGTATTCCCCTTCCAATGCTTTTAATAGCGCCCCTAATTCATTATCAGCACAGACCTGTTCTAAACAGAATTCTAGGTATTCAAACAGGGGTTTTAACGCCACTGGATCAACTTGTGGATAACCCATCTCATGTAAAGTTTCCAGCCAAGGCGATCTTTTGCCTATATTCAAGAAATTCAGCTTAGAAAGCATCGATACCCGACCTGACCCGTCGGTTTGGGACTTGACTAAAGTTGCGACGGCAGCGCGAGTCGCTAGGGTGATGTTTTGCAGTAATTCCACATCCTCTAACACACCTCGATCGCTATTGCGATAAACTTCCTCTAGATCCCGGCCGATGCTGTTGGCAATAATTCGGGGTAAGGAAAGTAAATCGTCTTCTTCCCGGTCTAAACTGGCAATATTGACCAAAGTTGCCACCGCCTCTTCCGCTGAGGGGGGTTTCCCGATAACGTGCAGTCCGCAGGGAAGCAAGCGCGATTCAATTTCCATCAGTTTACGATAGACCGAACCGACAATATTATCCCGTTCCTCTTGACTGAGATAGGCGGTGTCACCATCAGGTAAACTTATATCTTTGTCGAGATTGACTAATAAACATTTATCGACAATGGTATTGACAATTTGCACCCCACGCCCACTATCCTTCAGGGTTTGGTAGGAACCGATCAACTCGCTTAGTTCTTTTAACCCTTTGTAGAGTCCAGCATTTTCTGCGGGGGGAGTGAGATAGGAGATGGTTTCCGCATAACTGCGACGTTTAGCGATCGTCGCTTCGCTGGGGTTATTAGCGGCATAATAGTAGAGATTGGGAATCATCCCGATGAGGTTATCGGGGTAGCATTCCCCAGACATTCCCATCTGTTTCCCCGGCATAAATTCTAGGGATCCGTGGGTGCCAAAATGAAGAACCGCGTCTGCTTTCCAGACTTGATTGAGATAGGTGTAGTAGGCTGCAAAACCGTGGTGGGGACTAGCAGAACGAGAAAATAGCAGACGCATGGGATCCCCTTCATAACCGAAGGTGGGTTGAACCCCAATAAAGACGTTACCGAATTCTTTGCCGTAGATTAACAGATTTTGTCCATCACTGTTGAGATGTCCCGGTGGTGGTCCCCAATTTTCCTCTAAACGGACGGAATAGGGGGTTAAGCGTTCGTATTCCGGTACGGACATCCGATAGGCGATATTTAGCTCTGGACTATGGTATTGTGCTTGAGCATCATGGATTACCGCTTCCATCAGTTCTCGGGGAGATGCGGGTAAGTCCTGCAAGTCATAACCGTTATTTTGTAACGCTTGCATCACTTCGTAGATAGAACCGAACACATCTAGATAGGCTGCGGTTCCCACATTCCCTTTATCGGGGGGGAAACTAAAGACGGTGATGGCGACTTTTTTGTTTAGTTTCGGTTTCTTTCTTAGGTTAGCCCATTTTAGCGCCCGTTGAGCGATCGCTTCTACCCGGTCCTGTAAAGCGATCGCTTTACCCGTGGCCCCATCCCGGCCCGATAATATAATAGGTTCGATCGCACCGTCTAATTCGGGAATAGCAATCTGTAGCGCCACTTGAATCGGGTGTAACCCCAAATCGCTTTCTTCCCATTCCTGGGTGGTTTGAAAAACTAGCGGTAACGCGCACATATAGGGACGATTGAGACGTTTTAAGGATTCTATCGCTTTCGGGTGATCTTGTCGCGCTGGACCTCCCACTAAAGCAAATCCTGTCAGGGAAATTACTGTGTCAACGATGGCAACCGCTTCCACTCCTTTTAAGCTTTTATCCCAGAAATATTCTTCTACGGGTTTGGAAAAGTCTAATCCCCCAGCAAAAACAGGAAGTACTCGCGCACCCATAGACTCGAATTCCTGCACGAGAGCGACATAATGAGCGTCATCACCAGTAACGAGGTGAGTTCTCTGTAAAATTAAGCCAACACAGGGAGCCAAGGGGTCTTTGAGGTCATCGGGAATATCACTGCGGTTATTGTACCAAGCGAAGTATTCCTTGACATCCTCGAACATTTTCATCGATAAAGGATGCCAGATACCCAGATCCGGATAAACTACCGGTTCCTTGTAAACTACGCTGTCATCTTTGTTATCAAAGACGTACTTATCGGCCAACATTAACAGGAAGTTCTCTAAATTTTCTGCGGAACCTCCTAGCCAATACTGGAAACTTAACATAAAGTTGCGTGCGTCCTGAGCTTTTTCCATGGGGAGGTATTTCAGGACTTGCGGTAAGGTTCGCAATAACTTTAACATCGCATCTTGGAAACCAGCGCCAGAGTTTTCCCTGCGCTTTTTCATAAAATTAGCGATGACACTCTTAGACTGTCCCAATTGTGCCATAGAAAAGCAACCTAACTTATTTAAGCGCATTACCTGGGGCATAGAGGGAAAGACGATCGCTGCGTCTAATTTATCCCGATGGGGACTGACAGCGGCCACAACTTTATCGGCTAAATCTTCGATAAAGATGAGAGAAGCAATGAAAATATTAGCTTTGGCTACATCCTCTTGAAAATTGCGATAATTTTCCCCATCGCGCAGTTCTTCGATTAAATAACCACTAATTTCGATCGCTAGTTTCCGGTTGTTAGCGTTGATTTCCCTGACCGCACTACTCAGCGCACTTTGGTACTGAGGTTCTAGCACGACATAGACCACCTTGACCAGCGATCGACCATTCAACGCGTCGGGAACTATGTGACGAATGGTGGACTTGACGTGAGTGAACATATATGATGGTTCTCCTTAGGATTGCTGAGTCTGGTATGAAGTGATTTTCGTCATCAGATGACGATCGCCCTTTGTTTAAGGTATTTAGATATATATGTTTCTGTTTTGTATCAGAAAATGTCACCCCAATGAGCATTTACTCTGGGTTTTGACACAATTTGATAAATATCTTGCCATATTTTGTAACAGATGGTAAAGAGCTTTCGGAGTAAATGCTCAGACTTTTCTTTACAAAAATTAATATTTAATCTATTGACTTTTAATTACAAAAATGTTAAAAGTTAGCACCTCAGACGAGATGTCCCTGTTCAAAGATGATCAGGGTTAGGATTCGAGATCATCTCATAGAGAGCTGCAAGTGCTATAACTCGATCAAGATCAGCTTTTTGCAAGATCAGCTTTTTGTCCTTGTCCTAGACCTCTGGTAAAAATCAAAAATTGTTGTTAGGGTTAGGAGTTAGTAGCAGGTAAGCTGTACTGGATTTAAACTGAGTAGGGGAAATTTTAGTACAAATGCTTGGACTGGCAACTCCGGCGCTCTGGTGCAGTCTTAAGGAGTAATTTAGATAGTCAACAGCTTAATTATAGTGAGGAAATCAGGCAATAGTTTCAGAAAATTTGGCAAGTTTAGGTTGAAAAATCAAAAATGAAGTAAAGTTCTTAGAGTTTCGTTATGGTGGTAGAATTTGTTTATGGCTAAAAAGTTTTTATTTGATTCGATACGTCTATGACCGAGTTATTTGCTAGTGCAGCGGGACGACATTTGCAAGATGCCAAAATTTTGCTGTCTAAAAACCGTTGGGACAATGCCATTTACCTAGCTGGTTATGTAGTAGAATGCGCTTTTAAGCTTTTAGTAGAACAGTATTTTAAAAATGATCAAAAAGCCGCTAAAAAATTCGGACATGATCTCAAGGAATTAGAAGGTAAAGCGAGGGAAAGATTAGGAATTCTCTATCCTATTTTAGAGCAACAGTTACCAGTTTCTCGCATCCAGGGAACTGTCCTAGGGCAAAATCACCCAGAAAGAAGATATTATCAATCTGGATATTGGACTGAAGATCAGGCTAACTCGGCCGTTGAATGTGCTGAAGAAATTTATCGAGATATTATTCTCAGATTAGTGCTAAACGGTTATATTTCTAGTAAGGATATTTAAGATTCTGATGATTAGTTTTAGTGAAACTTTTGCTAGGGTAAGGGAATGCTTTCAGGATTCCAGTCTTGGTTCTCTTGTAGCCAAACTAGAATCCGTGACTATTATTCGTGATGTTGAGGGAAAAATTCGCTTATTTCTAGAGTTAAAACAGGAAAACAAGATAGAATCAAACGAAGAAAATCATCTATCTACACTCCTGTCTGAAAAACTTGAGGATTACTATGGCCATGATATTTGGTGGCAAAAAGGAGAAGGAGATGCTTATAAAGCCCTGATTGATCTTATCATGGAGGAAAAAGTTGAGGCACCTTGGTTCGATGAATCGGCAAGCTTGAAATGGTATATTCTAGAACGTCATCTGGCTAAACAAGCATGGACAGAGAATAAAATTGGGCAGCAATTGCCCTGGGATTTTGAAAAAGTTGAAAAAGGATATAAACCAGCTATTGTCTCCTTTTTTTCCTTCAAAGGAGGAGTTGGTCGCACCACTACTATGGCCGCTACTGCCTTAACTTTAGCGCGGAATGGTCATCGAGTCGCTATAGTTGATCTTGATTTAGAAGCTCCCGGTCTGGCCACAATTTTTTCTGAGGATTTTGCCGATAATTCTGGTGTCATGGACTATTTGCTAGAAAAGAAAGTTCAAAAAGACAAATGGAAACTGAGTTTAAAAACTATTACTGACTTGTATTTGTTAGGAGATGAAGGTGAAATATTAAAATTGCTACCAGCAGGAAATGTGGATCAAGATTATTTAGAAAAATTGGCTCGTTTAGACTTTCAAAATATTGTCAATGGTCAACTACAAGGCATTTTAAAACAAATGCTAGAAGAAATAGAAAGGTTAAGCAGACCACTGGATTTTATTCTCATGGATGCAAGAGCAGGTTTTCATGATATTGGTGGTTTAGCTATTACTTATTTTTCCCATGCAGTGGTTATTTTTGGTACGGAATCTCGACAAAGTTGGGCAGGATTAACCCAAGTTATCCAACATTTAGCCCTATCTAACCCTGAGGATCCTTTACCATTAATTTTAGTTCATGCTCTCGCTCCATCTTTAGGAACAGTTGGCCGAGAAATAGAGTTACGAAAGTTTCGAGAAACCGCCTATACAATTTTCCAAGAAAAGTATGATAATTATACTGGTGAATCATTTGTCCCGATAGTTGTCCCTTACGATAATAGTCTGCGGGGGGATATTGCCCTCTTGACTCGTGACTCAACTCCAGAAGAAAAAGAGAGATTAGCAAATCTCGTGAAAGTTATGACCGATTCTCCTTATCAAACTATTGCTGAAAAGCTTTGTCAATTATTTGGACGTGATGTGATTATAAACAATCGGTAAAAAATTATGGCTGAATTCGATAAAAAAAAGTTACTGGAATTAATGAGAGAAATTGCTCCTGGAAAAGCAGCAGCCGAACAGGAAAGTGATAATGAAGAAGTATTTCTCAAAAATTTCTTGCCTGTGGTTGATTATAAACGGGCATTGGAACCAAGCATTTTATTAATTCAAGGTGGTCGGGGTGTGGGTAAAACAGAATTATTTCGTTTACTAGCCATTCCTTCTGGACGAGAAGCTTTAGTTAATAGTTTAAATATTCGAGGTCTTGCTCCTTTAAATCAGACCAGATGGATGGCAGGATTTGGTCGCACTCTCAAAACTGAAAAACGATTTCCGATACCAGAAATTATAGAAGAAGAAATGCAAAACGCTACTAATCTTGAATGGCGTAGTTTCTGGTTAGGATTGATTTTAGGTGTCATTTTACAGGAAAAAGAATCTGATATTGCCAGCATTATAGGTCAAGAATTAGATTCAAATATTACTACTATTCTTCAAAATAGGTTATCGCTTTTATCAGAATGGAGAATTTTAGTTAAAGATAATTTTGAACATCTAAATTATGTTCTTGACAAATTAGACGAACGATTAATTACTTCTGACCACTGGCTATTTATTACTTATGATGAATTAGATCGGTTATTGACTACTTATAATGCTCTAGCTAATCCGATTAGAGAATTATTAGCTTTTTGGCTCGATCGCTCTCGTCGTTGGGAGAGAATTCGACCAAAAATATTTCTTCGTACCGACCTATTTAGAGAGGAATTTTTGGGATTTCCTGATGCTTCTAAATTACAATCCCATCGGCTAGAATGGCGACCTTCTTGGCTCTATCAACTCTGGATTAAACGGTTAGCTAATTCGGCTCAAGAAATGAGAGACTATTTACAGATTATCCCTAATTTAATTTATGAAAGCTCAACCCAACTAGGATGGAATGTTAGAAGTGATGAACAATTATTTCAAGAATTAATCGAAATAATGATCGGTAAATATATGGGAGCTAGTCCTAAAAAAGGCATTACCTACCGATGGATACCTAATCATCTTCAGGATACTGGGGGTAGAATTGCTCCTCGCTCTTTTCTAAAATTATTCGACAAAGCGGCAGCCAAAAGATTAGAACATTTTGAAAGTTTTGAACAACTGACTGAGCTATACCTTCTACAACCCTCTGATCTCCAGAGTGCTTTAATGGATACTTCAGAGGATAGAATTAAAGAATTAGCACAGGAAGAATATCCTTGGTTAGAATCTCTAAAAACTAAGTTAAAAGGGTTAGAAGCTCCTATATTAAAAGAAACTTTTTTAGAGGCTGTGCGCTCAACTCACTGGAGTACTGAAAAACAACCTCCTGTTAAGGAACCTGAAGAAATTATGCAATATCTAATACAATTGGGTGTGGTGGAAAGTCTCCTCGATGGTCGAATTAATATACCTGAAATTTATCTATATGGGTTTCAAGTTAAACGTCGTGGTGGGGTTAAACGTCCTCAATAACTTGAGGATATCGACAATAATTTTATGTAGAATAAATAGTAAAATACATGAAACAATAATAACTAATACTGGCAGATTTTAACAGTTGATAACTCCGATAGTTAATGTGTATTAGTCGGTGATAAACCCTTATTATTTTCAGTAATCGATCGACAATGTTTTTTAATTGGATAACTTTACCCTATTTATTAATTAATCCTGTTTTAATTCCCTTGAGTATAGCTCGATCGGAAACTATTCTTGCTCAAGAAGTCAGCGATCCTAATTATCAAAAACTGGTGCAGTACGCCCAAAATACACAACTCGATCGCTTACCCATGGCCGATATAATCCAGAATATCGCCGCTCAATTTTTAGGAGCAAAATATCAAGCAGGATTACTCGATCGCTCTCCTACAGAAAAATTATTTATCTCTTTAAAAGAGTTTGATTGTGTCCTCTTTGTGGAAACAGTTCTCGCTTTGAGTCACAATTTTGCTTTAAAAAATTATCAGTATTCTGCTTTTAGTCAGCAGGTTTTAAATCAGCGTTATCGCCACGGTATTCTCGACGGTTATTGTAGTCGCCTGCATTACTTTTCCGATTGGATTAATGACAACCAAAAACGAGGCAATCTAGAAAATATTACTCAAAAATTAGGAGGAATTACTCTTGACAAAAAGCTCAACTTTATCAGCAAAAACCGCCATCTATATCCCCAGTTAAAAACTCAAAGTAATTACGATTGTATTCAACAGTTAGAACGGCAATTAGAAAGCTTATCCTTAACCTATATTCCCACCGCTAAGATTAAAGATATTTATCCACAACTGCAAGCTGGCGATATTATCGGTGTCGTGACTAATATCGCCGGTTTAGATACCACCCATACCGGTCTAGTTTATCGCTTTGCCGATGGCAAAATTGGCTTAATTCATGCCTCTCCTGCCGGTCAAGTTACCATTGCTAAAGACCTAGAAAAATATATCACTAAAGTGGACAAAGCCATCGGTATTTTTGTCGTTCGTTCCCTTGATCCAAGAAATAGGTAGGGTTGGCTGAATAAATCTAAAAACCTTGTTGGATAAGACTTTTAGACCTTTTTGAAATCCAAAAGTGCCTGGCATGGGAGTGATCAGGGGGAAATTCAGGTACTTTTTCCCTGAAAATTAGGTAAAAACTTTTTCAGCAGACCCTAGGTAGATAGGGAGCGAGGGCAGCAGAAAAAAATTGTGATCTCACCCTATTGTTCATCTCAATTTAGGTGTTCAATGTCGGTAATAATCGGTAAAATCACCGTGATCTTTGTGCCTTTTCCTTCCTCACTTTCCAGGTAAATTTGTCCTTTGTGCGCTTCCACACAGCGTCCGACAATGGCTAATCCTAATCCCGTTCCTTGAATATTATCGACATTGCTACCGCGATAAAAAGGTTTAAATAAATTTTCTTTATCTTTGCTGGGAATACCAATTCCTCGATCGATAATTTTAAAGACTACCTGCTCCGATTCGACAATAATCTTAAATTCTACGGGGTTGCCTTGGGGTGAATATTTGAGAGCATTTCCCAGTAAATTTGTCAAGATATGTTTAATTAAATTTATATCCCAAAGTCCTCTTTCTAAGCTGCCCTCAATTTGGAAAATAATTGCTAATTGCGGCTCTGGCTTAACCGTAAAAGATTCTACCAATTTCTGACAATAATCCAGCAAATCCACCGGATCAAATTGACAGTATAATCTCCCGGAATCGGCCCGGCCAATTAATAACACTTCTGTGAGCAATTGATCCATGTCTTTAATGGCCGATCGAATCATGCGAAAATAGCTAACTTGCTGATCTTTTGTCAACCGATCGCGACTTTCTTCTAATAATCCAGCCGAGAGTAAAATTTTATTTAAAGGATTGCGAAAATCGTGGGATAACATGGAAACAAATTCAGTTTTTAACTGATTTAATTCCTGAGCTTTTTCCAGTTGATTAGTGCGTTCAATCACGCTCATTTTTAAAGCTTCGTTGGATTCTCGTAAAGCTTCCTCCATCTGTTTTCGCTCGATCGCATAACATAGCGATCGAGTTAAAATTTCTAAACTTACTTCTCTTTTAATTAAATAATCCTGCGCTCCCTGACGCAGTGCTGCCAAAGCTAAATTATCATCATTAGTATTAGTTAAAACCACGATCGGCAATTTCGGAGCCGTAATTAAAAGGGGAGCTAAGGATTGCAAACCCTGACTATCTGGTAAAGTTAGATCTAATAAAATTACATCAAAATTTGTTTGTTGTAATAGAGAAATCGCCTCGGACAGTCTTGACACATTAACCAGATGAAATTCTTTTTTTTCATTACCCTTAAGAATTTCCTTTAATAATCGAGCTTCGGCTAAATTATCCTCGATTAAAAGAACTTTTATATCCTGCGAGAGTCCCATTTTTTAATCAAGAGTTAAAGAGATTTGGGAGGTTAGGAAGTGGGGTGTGGGGTGTGGGGTGTGGGGTGTGGGGTGTGGGGTGTGGGGAGAATAAAGCTGCCTCCTGCCGACCGCCTCCTGCCGACCGCCTCCTGCCGACCGCCTCCTGCCGACCGCCTCCTGACGACCGACTCCTGATAACTGATAACTGATAACTGATAACTGATAACTGATAATGATTCACTCCCCGGGTAAAGTAGCGGTTTCTAACCAAAAAGCCTCGATATTTTTGACAATTTTGAACAAATCGTTGAGATTGCGCGACTTGGTTATATAACAATTAACGTGCAGTTCATAGCTATAAAAAATATCCTCCTCGTTGCGAGAAGTGGTTAAAACCACCACAGGAATTCTTTTTAAACTGGGATCGTTTTTGATTTCCGCTAACACCTCCCGTCCGTCTTTTCTTGGTAAATTCAGATCGAGAAGAATCAGATTAGGACGGGGAGAATCGAGATACTCCCCTTCTCGACGCAGATAATCCATGGCGTTGACACCATCCCTAACGATAACTAATTCGTGCGGGACGGTGCTAGTTTTTAATGCCTCTTGGATGAGGCGAATATCAGCTTTGCTGTCCTCCACTAATAAGATAATTTTGTGTGGCACGTCCTCGCCAGCGCTCACGCTCGTTACCTCCTAGGGGAATTGTAAAATAGAAAACCGCTCCTTTACCTAATTGGGATTCTACCCAAATTCGTCCGCGATGACACTCGATAATTTTCTTGCAAATCGCCAAACCCATACCTGTGCCGGGGTACTCGTCGCGGGTGTGTAGTCGTTGGAAAATCACGAAAATGCGTTCGGAAAATCGGGGATCGATACCAATTCCATTATCGGTGACAGAGAACAGCCATTCCTCCTCTTGACGTTGGGCAGCAATATGAATAGTGGGAGTTGCTTTTCCCCGGAATTTAATGGCATTACCGATGAGATTTTGGAACAATTGCATTAACTGGGTTTTATCTGCCATGACAATTGGCAAGGGATCAACGGTGATTATAGCTTGACTTTCCTGAATTCTCCCTTTCAGGTTAGCGAGAGCTTTTTCCAGTGCCAGATTAGCATCGATGGTATTAAACTCTACCGCCTGCATATCCACTTTCGAGTAAGCCAGCACATCATCTATTAATGTTTGCATCAAACTGACACCTTCGACGGCAAAAGTAATAAATTCTTTAGCATCTTCGTCCAGTTCTTCGGTGTAGCGCATTTCTAGCAACTGCACATAGTTGGCGACTTGATTGAGGGGTTCCTGTAAATCGTGGGAGGCGACGTAGGCGAATTTTTTTAATTCGGCGTTTGATAGTTCCAAATCCCGCGCTAAACGTGCCAACTCATCGGCTTGTTTTAAGATGATATTGACGATCGCTTTTCGTAATTCTAGTGCTGCGTTAATTTCTACTGCTTTCCAGGGTAAAGATTTGAGACGAACAGTTTCTTTCCAGAGGGAGAAAGATTTACGCGGACAGAGACGAATATCACCATCTATGGCAGTCGTTTCCATCGCTTTACCCGGATCACCACCCCAGTTCACGGTTTGAATTACTTCCGGACGAAACCAGAGGAGATAATTACGTTTAGAAATGGGAATTGCTAGTAAACCACTGGCAATGTCTTTAAACTTACCCGCATCGGCATAAATTCGCGGTAAGGAATTGGTATAGTAAACATCTTCATGGACGTTTTTTTCTAGCCAAGTAATCAGATAATTTAGTTCTTCTTCGCTCGGTGTTACTCCAATTAAGGTATAATTGCCGCCTAAACAAATAGCGGCTCCCGTGGCTTTAGTTAGATCGAGCAGATTCGGTTTATGGGCAATTAATCCATCAATAAAGTTATTAGCTTCCGCCATATAATCGATTAATTGCGATTGCACAAAGCTTAATTTTACTCGATAGTCATAATCCTCGGTTTCTTCCCGTGCCGATATTTCCGAGAAAATTACCCTTCCTAAGAACTCACAAGCTTTACGGAGTTCGTAGGGTACATATTTAGGGGTGCGGTGATGACAGGCAATAATGCCCCAGAGACGTTTATTTTCAATTAGAGAAATGGTTAGAGATGCTCCCACTCCCATATTATGCAGGTATTCTAAATGACAGGGAGAAGCACTTCTAAGACTGGACAGGGTTAAATTTAAGGGTTGTTGGGTTTCGGGATGAAGACTAGGCACTAGATCGACGGGTTCAGAGGTAGCATCGGGAATCTGTCGAATCCAATTAGCACTTAATAAATTTCGTGCCGGGAGAGGGATATCGGAAGCGGGATAACGTAAACCGAGATAGGGTTCTAGTTGCTCTATTTTGTCTTCTGCTATCACATCACCGTTATCTTCTTCGTCGAATTTGTATAACATAACTCGATCGAATCCTGTCATTTTTCTGACTTCTTTAACGATGATATTACAGAAATCTTTCAGGCTACGGGTGGCTTCAAGTTTATCGATCGAAGTTTTGGCTAGGTGATAGAATCTCAGGAAAGGAATGTTTTCATAGGAAATAGCTGGTTCTAACTCTAAAATCAGCATTTGTTCGGCGTTGCGGTGGAAAATAGCATCAAAGACAGCAAAATCATCCCCTTTAACCCGCGCCCAAATTTTGGAGGGATTGATAGCATCAAAATCGTTATTTTCTATGGCTGATTTTAGAGGATCGATCTGAAAGGGATCGAAGATTTCCTCTAGGGTTTTACCGATAATTTCCCCCGGAGAAATACCCAATAAACTGCGGCTATTACTGCTAGTTTGGCTGACTTTTAGCTCCGGTTCGCTGAGAACTAAAAGCACCCCGTGCGGTTGAATTCGGTTATAGAGATGGATCGGTTCCCGTTCGAGCGAAGTTGGGTTAATTGTCTCGGTTATAACTTCCATGTGTATTGCCCCCAGAGGATTTTTGCCAAGTGGAAAACTCTTTGTTTATTAAAACTATTTCTTCTCACTTTCAGGGAGCGATCGAGAATAAATTTACTTCTCTTAATCCCAGTCCATCAAAAGTAATAAAACTTTAATTAATCAGTTATCTATCGATCGAGCAGTTCTGTTCAGTTCCCTTTATTATAATCAGTTTTTCTCTGAGAATCTAGGGTAATTTGTTAAGAATTAAGATTTAATGTTACAAGGGACGGATAATTCTTAATAAAAATATATAGTAGGGTGTGTTAGCGAAGCGTAACACACCAAAATCTAAGATTTAAATATGATAGCAACCCTTTTTTGTTAATTACCTGGAGGCAAAGTATTATTATTGGTGATCATTTCTGCCAGCTTATAAACATTGAGAGGGAGACTAATTAACGGATTAATCTTTTGTGCTTTTTCTGGAACTATTTTTGTTAAAAATTTCCATAACTTTTGGGATATATTGTTCTTGGTTTCCTTATCTTCACCTTCGACTTCATTAATTCCCACCTCGGTGAGGGTAGCCAAAATTTCCTTGCGAAGACCATTATAGCCAACGATGTAAAATTTGTTAAGAGCTTCTAGGACTTCATTTAATTTAATCAGCAGAAATTGTTTAAACTTTTGCGTAATTTTGCTATCTTCAATCATTTGAATTAAACCTAATATTTCTTCCCTTAACCTGTTCAAATCCTCTTTGCTTAAACATATTTCCTCAAAATCTTCTACACAAGAAGGAAGCCAATATAGAGCTTCCCAGTCAGGAGAGTTTAGTGGCTCTGCTAAAGAATTTGACCAAGGCATTTCAAGTCTTGGAAATACACTAATTAATTTACACTTAATTTCTTTCATAAGTTTTTTATAGGAAGACTGTTTGTTTGAAGAAAAATATTGTAGTTGATCTTCTATGTGAGAAATAAGCTCTAGCAATTTACCAAAACCTTGATAAAAAGAATCGGGATCATTTTTCACTTCCATTGCTCTTGATAAAACTTTTTGAACTGATTCGTTAGTTTCGTCTTGAGAACATCTTTGTAGGATAATTAATAAACGTTCGGCTGGATTATGAATCGGTAGAGGAGATGATTCCATAAATTTTATCAAAGGCTAGATTGGTGATGTATAGAACAATAGTATTGTAACCTATCATTGTCTATTTTTACAGCAAGTTTGAGAGCCTATTTATGAAAAAATGTTAAGTAGATAATGTGTTAAGATCGCTATTGTCGAAGTCCCAATAGTTTCAGAGTAAAAGACCCCACTTAACCTATTATGAGATTTTAAAGAAGGGGTGAAGGGGTTATCTGCTAACAAATGTAGAACCTCTGATACCTTGCTTTGTAGTTGAGGATTTTTGCTGATTAAGCGTTGAAAAGCTCTTTTAAAGCTTTTGTCAGCAACTAATTTCATTCTTCTTCATCCTCTAACAAATAAGCCATTATCTCTTCAGCACTGCCTTTTTTTGCTGTTCCCATTGCTAAAGATTTTAAGGTTTCTTCGCCATTTTTAGCCATCTCCTCCAGGCGTTTCTCAATGCGTCTTTTACGAATTAGCTCAAACAAATAATCTTGGTCTTCAATGGATAGACTCTCTACCGATTCGATCAGAGCTTGAAAAAATGCGATACTCATTAAAGTTTACTCCTGTTAGTTAACTTTTTTCCTGATATGCTAAGTAGCTGGTTATAATTAAATTAAAAATGGATTTTAGGTTCGATCCCCCCTGCCCCCCTTGATAAGGGGGGTGCCGATAGGCGAGGGGATCTGACAACTTTTAACGCCTACCTACTTATCACAATATATTCAAGTAGGGTGCGTTAGGCAATCCCTTGTTTTCAGGGAAAAAATCAAGAGCTAAATATTGCCGTAACGCACCACAAAGAAAAGTTTTTGGTGCGTTACGCTACGCTAACACACCCTACTGCCCTTGTTTTCAGGGAAAAAATCAAGAGCTAAATATTGCCGTAACGCACCACAAAGAAAAGTTTTTGGTGCGTTACGCTACGCTAACACACCCTACTGGACTGTTTCAGCTAATTTGGTGTATTAGAAAAATGCTATAAATTCTATAATCTAAGACTTTAAGCCGAAATCTATTGCCCTATTTTAGTTGAAACAGTCCAGTAGGGTGCGTCAGACAATCACTTGTTTTCAGGGAAAAAATCAAGAGCTAAATATTGCCGTAACGCACCACAAAGAAAAGTTTTTGGTGCGTTACGCTACGCTAACACACCCTACTTTTATAACCCGCTATGACGGAGGAGAGGCTCGGTACTAGGTTCGCGACCGCGGAAAGCTTTAAAAACATTCATAGGATGAGAACTTCCCCCCATAGCTAAGACAGTATCGCGAAAACGGCGGCCGATCGCTTTCACTGCTTCTTCGTTATCTAACCCCACTTCCTCGAAGGCGGCAAAAGCATCGGCGCTGAGAACTTCTGCCCATTTATAACTATAGTAACCCGCCGCATAACCGCCAGCGAAAATATGCCCAAAAGAACACAAGAAAGCATCTTCCGGTAGAGGAGGAATTATTGTCGTCGTCGCCGCTAAACGCTGTCTGACTTGTTTAGGAGTTTCGCCGCCATTGGGTTGATAACGATGGTGTAATTCCAAATCTACTAAAGACAAATGTAACTGACGCAGCATAGCCGAACCGCTCATATAATTCTTAGCTAGGAGCAGTTTTTGATAGTAATGTTCGGGGAGAGTGGCGCCGGTTTCGTAGTGTTTGGCCATACTCATTAAAGTAGGGCGATCATAACACCAATTTTCCATAAATTGACTGGGCAATTCCACCGCATCCCACTCAACGTTATTAATACCCGCTGCGCCAGAATAATCCACAGTGGTTAACATATGCTGTAAACCGTGGCCAAATTCGTGAAATAGGGTAGTTACCTCCTCAAAGGTCATTAAACTGGGGTTTCCGTCCACTGGAGGCGTTTGATTGCAGATTAAATAAGCCACAGGTAAACGCACCTCGGTGCCGGTTTTGGCCCGACCGATACAGACATCCATCCAAGCACCGCCGCGTTTTTCGGCGGGACGACTGTAGGCATCGAGGTAGAAATAGGCGATTTTTTCGCCCTTTTCGTCATTAATCTGGAAATAACGCACATCGGGATGCCAGATAGGGGACTGACCGTCGGCGGCGATAATTTCTACCGCAAAAATCCGTTTAGCGAGGCTAAATATGCCTTCTAAAACCCGTGGTAGGGGGAAATAGGGGCGTAATTCCTCGGCACTAAAGTTAAACTTGGCCTGACGCTGTTTTTCTGACCAATAGGCTATATCCCAATGCTTGAGATCGTCGGTTCCCGCAAAAGTTTTTAAGGCCTCTAAATCCTGTTTTGCCGCTTCATAGCTTACTTGCCGCAAATTGTCAAGCAATTTCTCGATTTCATCCACAGAATTGGCCATTTTCCTGGCAAGACTGACCTCGGCGTAGGTACTATAACCTAAAAGATGGGCCTGTTCCTGACGAAGTTGCAAAATGCGATCGATGAGGGGATTATTATCCAATTCTCCCAGATCGGCCCGACTAACGTAGGCTTTATAGAGTTTTTCCCGCAATTCACGATTATCGCTGTACTTCATAAAGGGGAAATAACTGGGAAAATCGAGGGTAATCACCCAGGGGCCGGTTTCGCTGCTGGCGTTAGTTTCTCCTTGGGTGCGGGCGGTTTGGGCGGCTAAACTAAGGAGACTAGGGGGTAAACCGGCGATATCTTCTGGGGTTGTTAGTTTCAGTTGAAAAGCTTTGGTGGCATCGAGGATGTTATTAGAAAATTTCGTGGTGATTTCCGCTAATTCCAGTTGAATCGCGTTAAATCTGTCTTTTTTCTCCCCTACTAATCCCACCCCAGCCAATTGAGCATCCCGCAGGGAAGCTTCGACAATGCGCTGTTGTGCCTCGTCTAATTGCCCCCAGCTTTCTCCTTGGCGCAGGGACAAAAATGCTTCATAAATGGGTTTACTTTGGCTTAAACGGCTAATAAACTCGACTACCTGTGGTTGTACGGTTTCGTAAGCTTGACGCAATTCTGGGCTATTTTTTACCCCCATCAGATGACCGATAATCCCCCAACTCCAGCTTAAACGTTCTTCGATCCGGGTGAGGGGTTCGACTAATTTTTCCCAAGTGGGGGCAATCTGCGCTTCTAGATCGGTTAATTCTCCAGCCAGTTCCTGCAAAAGTTGCGTCATGCCAGGGACAATCAGGCCGGGTTGGATTTGGTCAAAAGCCGGTAATCCTTGACCGGCAAGCAGCGGGTTACTGGTGTTCGTCATAATTGTTGGTCTGCAAGGGTGGGTAATCTGTATCTTTTACCACCCTAACCTAAATCCCTGACCATCTATCCAGGCGATCGAACGCCGGAGCTTTTTCAGTGGGGTGTGGGGTGTGGGGTGTGGGGTGTGGGGTGTAGGGTGTAGGGTGTGGGGTGTAGGGAAAGAAACCTCTTTCATCTGTGGGGGTGAAAATTTTTTCATTGGGACTGCCTCTGTTGATCAAAGATAAGCAAACATTATCTATTGACTGCGAAAGATTGAGAATATTTAAATTAACATTCCGCAATATTTATAAATTCTTAAAAATTAATTGAGAAAGATTTTTATTTAATAACGATGTTACAAGGGTTACAGCGATTTGATAGAATTTCATAGTCGGTTATTC
This sequence comes from Microcystis sp. M_QC_C_20170808_M9Col, assembly GCF_007095495.1. Taxonomy (NCBI): domain Bacteria; kingdom Bacillati; phylum Cyanobacteriota; class Cyanophyceae; order Chroococcales; family Microcystaceae; genus Microcystis; species Microcystis sp. M_QC_C_20170808_M9Col. The sequence goes on from NZ_SFBZ01000243.1 coordinate 27,634, forward strand.
TGTGCTTTTTTGGGCAGCAACGCTTGAAACCTTTGCCACATATAGAAGGTGATCCTAATTAAGACGGTTAAATCAGTCAATTTCACCCATAACGATGATCTTTTTTTTGTGTAGTTTTATTGCAAAAAAAAAGTTTTTTTGACAAAAAGCACAAAGTATGATATGGACAACGTATTTCTGGCTGCGAGTAATTATTGTAGAGGGGGAGAAGGGAGAATAAATAAAAATAATCTCCCTACCCCACAGCCTGTCCCTAGGAAAAACTTCTTCAGCAAACCCTAGTTAAGGCCTGCTCGATTCTCTGACCATCGAGGGAGCGGCCGATAAAGACCAAGCGGGTTTGCCGCATTTCCGTGGATTGCCAGGGTCGGTCGAAGAAAGAATCAAAACGATCGCCGACTCCCTGTAACACCATACGCATCGGTTTATTAGCCACGTTAACAAATCCCTTGACCCGATAGATTTCTTCTCGGGCTACCAATTCTTTAATCCGTTGGGTCAAAATTCGGGCATCTACGGGAGAATCGAGGCAAAACTGCACAGAATTGATCTCCTCATCGTGATCGTGTTCTTCCTCGTGATCATGATGACTAGGACGACTAGCTAAATTATCCTCGACGGCGGCATTAAATCCCAATAGCACATCGGGGCTAATTTGTCCATCGGCACAAGTAACTATTTTTACCGTTGATCGCAGTTGTGTTTTCAGCCAATTAATAATTTTTTCTAATTCGATTTCGCTGATGAGATCGGTTTTAGTTAAGAGTACCAGGTCAGCGCAGGCCAACTGATCCTCAAATAACTCCTCAATGGGCGTTTCGTGTTCTAAATTGGGGTCTGCTTGCCTTTGTGCCGTTAAAGCGTCCAAATCCGCCACCAGACGACCCCTAGCGACAGCAAAACCATCCACCACCGTGATTACTCCGTCCACCGTGGCACCGTTGCGGATTTCCGGCCAGCGAAAAGCTTGAACCAGAGGTTTAGGTAAAGCTAACCCCGAAGTTTCGATCAGCATACAATCCAACTGTTGCCGTCGCTCCAGCAATTTCTGCATGGTGGGGAGAAATTCTTCCTGCACTGTACAGCACAGACAACCGTTGGTCAGTTCCACAATATTATCGTTGGGGTTGTCGTCGCAGGTCTGACAACTTTTCAACAAATCACCATCAATTCCCACTTCTCCGAATTCATTGACCATAACGGCCACCCGTCGGCCTTGATTATTTTGCAGTAGATGACGGATGAGGGTAGTTTTTCCCGCACCCAGAAAACCCGTGATCACAGTAACTGGAATTTTGTGCATAGATAGAGCGATCGATCATGTTTCTAGATCAATCTATCAGACTCTCGGTCTAGGGTTGAGGGTTTCAGCGCTAATTCTTTAGGATTGCCCCACCAATTGCCGGACTGTCACAAACTAGCTGAAATTTTCCTAGTTAGTCGTTATTCTGGTAAAAGTTTCAGCCGGCTAAAATAATCGCTGAAAAACTTTTGTGGGAGTGGATCATGTTACAACGTCTTTTTTTAGCCTTTACCCTCGCTTTTCCTCTTTATTTAAGCATTGCTATTCAACAAACTTCTCCTCTAGCTGATAGAGTAAATCGCCCTTCTTCTCGCGGGATCAATAAAATTGAGCAGACGGTAAAAACTATCCAAAAGCAATTAAAACAAAAGCATTCGGTTCAATTAGATTAATAAATTTTGTCAAAAAGAGGAGAAGTAAAACTCCTCTTTTTTACTTTTTACTTGACAAACTACTGGCTATTTGCTGCGGAGGCCGGTATTCAGGAACTAAATCTTGTAGGGACTTAACTAGGCCTTGACGGTCATTAACTTGAATATAATTAAGCAGTTGTTCTAATTTGATTTGCAATTTTTCCCAAGCAAGAAAGTGTTCATGAGCGCAAAAAATCTTTGGGTGAGCGGTGGGACGAGCTTTATCGGTATCGATTAATAATTCTTCGTAGAGTTTTTCCCCCGGTCTTAATCCTGTGATTTCAATATCGATATCTTGTCCTAATTCCAAGCCACTTAAACGGATCATCTGTAGGGCCAAATCGTAAATTCTTACCGGTTCACCCATATCCAACAGGAATACCTCACCCCCCTTAGCCATGGCTCCTGCTTGCATAACCAAACGCACCGCCTCGGGAATAGACATAAAATAGCGAATAATATCGCGATGGGTGAGGGTAATATTCTTACGTTGGGCGATTTGTTCCCGGAAACGCGGCACCACGGAACCGCTACTATCGAGAACATTGCCAAAGCGGACGATAGCGCAACAGGTGGAAGTGTCGGGTAAAGCGGCCAAAGCTTGCACGACTAACTCAGCACAGCGTTTACTGGCCCCCATAATGTTAGTCGGTCTGACGGCCTTATCGGTGGAAATGAGAACTAAATTACTAACTGAATTCTCGATCGCGGTCTGAGCGACATTTAAGGTTCCCCAAACATTAGTGTAAATCCCTTGACTAGCATTGGCTTCCACAAGGGGAACGTGCTTATAGGCGGCCGTGTGATAAATTGTCTCAATCTGGTGTTGTTGGATGACTCGGGCCAGATGATTGCGGTCGAGAACATTGCCTAGATAGGCATACTTGCGTAAATCGGCATAATTTTCACTTAAATCGAGATCGATTTTGTAGAGGGAAAACTCGTTTAATTCGTAGATTACCAAGCATTTTGGCTTGAGGAAGGCGATTTGTCGGCATAATTCCGAACCGATGGAACCGCCCCCCCCAGTGACTAACACCGCTTTACCCGTGACATTTTTTCCCAAAAGTTCGGCATGGGGTAGAATTTCTTCCCGTCCTAATAATTCCGAGACATCGACACTGCGAATCTGATTGATGGCCGCTTCTCCCGATAAAATTTTTGAGAGGGGAGGGACGGTTTTAATGACGATGGGTAAAGTTTCTAGACTTTCGATGATTTGCCGCTTTTTGGCCTTGGCTACATTCGGAATAGCGAGAATAACCCAGTCAAAAGACCGTTTTTGGTGCAGTAATGCCAATTGAGAGGGGGAATAAACCCTAATACCTTGGATAACTCGCTGCTGCAAATCGGGATTATCATCAACAAAGGCCAATAAACGATAGTGGGGGTCATTTTGTAGGGAACGTGCTAATTGACAACCCACAACCCCCGCACCATAGATAACAATTGTCGGTTCCCTATCCACACTACTGACGTAAATATTCAGACGGTGAAAGACAGAACGAATCAATAATCTCACCCCGATAACCAATACTAGGGTTAACAATGCGTCGATAATCAGGACTGAACGCGGCAAAAAAGCATCCCCTTGAAAGTAGGCAAGACTGATTAAAACCCCTGAACTATAGAGAACCGCTTGCAGTACGGAGGCAAGAAACTCTAACCCTGTATAACGTACTACGGGACGGTAAATACCTCTGAGATAGAAAACTAGAACTTTAATAGCAATTAAGCCCAATATTTCCCCCCAAAAATGTCTAATTTGCTGATATTCGAGGCTAAGATTCAACCTAAGATAGAAGGCTAGATAGATGGTTAGACTAAAAATAAGGCAATCGGTGACCATTAAAAGAGATCGCTTCGATGACCTAGATAGGGAATTGGCTAATTTAAGGATTTTTTTGGCCAGTTTTCTATACATTATCCAATTGATTAATTAATTTTAGGTAAATTTACTTAGCTCCTCTCGACTTGGTGTGATAATCAGTGTTTATCGTTTCTAGTAGTCTTGCTAGGCAAGGCTTTGAAGACTATCTTTCCAGAAAATTATCCCTATTCTTCTTGCTTCCACACAGAAACAAGAAGAGCCAATATTCTTGATAACAGTAGAGCTGCCGAGCTGCCCGTCTTTCCGGAGATGATATCACCCAAACCCAATTATGTCAAGCGGCGGGATTTGTCAAGACTTTTTTTCCTTTTACCAACTTTTCATCTCTCCCCAAAAATTTTTTGCTCCCGCAAACTAGCCGATAAATCACCGCTAGTCAAGGTTAAAATCAAGAATTGACACAAAAATTTATCGAGTCAAGTTATGAGTAATCAGTACGATGCGATCGTGATTGGGTCGGGAATCGGGGGATTGGTGACAGCGACGCAATTAGCGGCAAAAGGGGCAAAAGTCTTAGTTTTAGAGAGTTATCTGATTCCGGGGGGCAGCGCGGGTTATTTTGAACGAGAGGGTTATCGTTTTGATGTGGGTGCTTCGATGATTTTTGGTTTTGGCAAAAAGGGGACGACTAACCTCTTAACCAAAGCTTTGGCAGCGGTGGATATGAGTATCGAAACCATTGCCGATCCCGTCCAGATTCATTATCATCTCCCGGACGGATTAGACTTAAAAGTTCATCGCGACTACGAACAATTTTTACAGGAATTAATTAGCCATTTTCCCGCAGAAAAAACCGGTATCCGGCGCTTTTACGATGAATGCTGGCAGGTGTTTAATTGCCTCAATAGTATGGATTTACTATCACTGGAAGAACCCCGCTATCTGACTAGGGTTTTTTTCCAGCATCCTTTATCCTGTTTGGGATTGGTCAAGTATTTACCCCAAAATGCGGGAGATGTGGCCAGAAAATATATTAAAGACCCGAAATTATTGAAATTTATCGATATGGAATGTTATTGTTGGTCGGTAGTACCCGCCGATCGCACTCCGATGATTAATGCGGGAATGGTCTTTAGCGATCGCCATTACGGCGGAATTAACTATCCCCGAGGGGGAGTAGGACAGATTGCTCTCAAGTTAGTCGCGGGATTGGAAAAAGCCGGTGGTGAAATCCAGTATCAAGCGAGAGTGAATAAGATTATTTTAGATGCAGGACGAGCGATCGGGGTAAGATTGACCAATGGTAAGGAATATTACGCTAAAAAGATTGTTTCTAATGCCACCCGTTGGGATACCTTCGAGAAACTACTCCCCCCGGAATCTCTCCCCCGCAGTGAAAAAAATTGGCAAAAACGCTATCAAAAATCCCCCAGTTTCCTCAGTTTGCATCTGGGAGTCAAGGCCGATGTATTACCGTCAGGAAGCGAATGTCACCATATTTTACTAGAAGATTGGGAAAATATGGAAGCAGAACAGGGAACTATCTTTGTTTCTATTCCTACCTTACTCGATCCCTCCCTCGCACCCCCGGACCATCATATCATTCATACTTTCACCCCTAGCTGGATTGATCAATGGCAAAAACTGCCCCCCCAAGAATATCAACAGAAAAAAGAGGCCGCTGCTCATCGTCTCATCGATCGCCTGAAAAAACTCTTTCCCAAACTAGATACAGGATTAGATTATATCGAAATTGGCACGGCCCGCACCCATCGCCGCTTTTTGAATAGAATCGATGGCAGTTACGGCCCAATACCGCGAAGAAAACTGTTAGGCTTGTTAGGAATGCCCTTTAATCGCACAGCTATTCCTAATCTTTATTGTGTGGGAGATAGTACCTTCCCCGGTCAAGGATTAAACGCGGTGGCCTTTTCCGGTTTTGCTTGCAGTCATCGTCTAGCGGTAGATCTCGGTTTGCCTCGTCCCAGAGATTAAAAGCTGAAAATCAGGATTTTTACCGGCGAATTCTTAAACCGGAAGGGAATACTTGACAGCGTTTCTCAGAAGGATGAAGCGCGTTTTTGCGACTGGAATCCTTACTTCGGCAAGGTTTAATTTATACTTCACCTTGATGAGAAACGCTGTAGATCGGTTTTGCTGATAACTGATAACTGATAACTGATAACCGATGACTGATAACTGATGGTTACTCCCTTTGATTCCCCCAAATCTTTACATTGGCAGCAAAGCTTGCGAGCGCCGATTGTTCGTCAATTGGAGATATTTAGCTTTACAATGAAGTTTTTGACTTTTTTGCTCTGGGATCGTTTAACGGGGGCTAATAGGGGCAAAAAACGGCAAAGGAGAGCGAAATGGTTAGTAGATCGCCTCATGAATTTAGGACCAACTTTTATTAAAATTGGGCAATCTTTATCGACGCGAGCAGATTTAATTCCGCTCGAATATATCGAACAATTAACCCAATTACAGGATCGAGTTCCCGAATTTAATAGTCAAGAAGCGATCCGAGTTATTGAAACAGAATTAGGACAACCCCTAGATAATTTATTTGCAAGTTTTACCGTGTCTCCCCTCGCTTGTGCCAGTTTAGGACAAGTGCATCGAGCGCGGTTATTAAGTGGGGAAGAGGTCGTTATCAAGGTACAAAGACCGAATCTGGAAGGACTATTTAATCTCGATTTTGAATTGTTGCATCGTCTCACCCGTTGGTTAAATATTTTCCCCGGGGTGAAAAAATATAATTTAGAAGCTATCTACCAAGAATTCTTTGAGCTACTCTTTCAAGAAATCGATTATATTCATGAGGGCAAAAATGCCGAACGCTTTCGGGAAAATTTTAAGAATTATCCTCAGGTAAAAGTTCCTTTAGTTTACTGGCAATATACCACCCGCCGGGTATTAACTTTGGAGTATGTGCCGGGGATTAAAGTGGATGATCGAGAGACTTTACTAGCTAACGGTATTAATGTAGATGGGATTATTCAACTGGGGATCTGTTCCTATCTCAAACAACTATTACAGGATGGTTTTTTTCAATCGGATCCCCATCCGGGTAATATGGCAGTCAGTCAGGAAGGGGAGTTAATTTTCTACGATTTCGGCACGATGTTCGAGTTAAAGTCCGTCGCTAAAGATCAAATGATTGAAACCTTTTTCGCTATCTTGAGAAAGGATACAGAAACAGTCTTAAAAACCTTGATGTATATGGGTTTAATTGAACCCGTTGTAGAGCTGCAACCCGTGCGAAATATCGTGCAGTTTCTCTTAGATGAATTTCGCGATAAACCGGTAGATGTGAGGGCCTTTGAACAAATTAGCGATCAAGTGTATTTAATGTTTAAACAGCAACCTTTTCGCTTACCTCCCCAAATGACTTTTATTATTAAATCTGTCACCACTTTGGATGGGATTGCCCGCTCTTTAGATCCCCAGTATAATTTATTAGCGGCTAGTCAACCTTTTGTGAAAAGTCTAGCGGTATCGGGAGGAACTACCAACACCATGCTTACCCTAACTAATCAAGCGCGCACTTTTCTTAAACAACAATGGCAAAAAGGTAATAAAAACGAGAGAATGATCCGTCAATTAGAGGAAAAAATCCAGCGAGGAAATTTAGTTTTTCAAGTTAAGTCACGGGAAAATGAACGACTTCTGAAAAGAATTTATCTGGGAATTAAAATATTAATTAATGTCTGTCTATTGGGATTTAGCATTATCTCAGCCATATTTTTATTAGACACCAACTATAGCAAACTGGCCATTATTCCCTTCAGTTTAGCTGGGTTATTTGCTTTATTTTTTCTGCGTTCTTCCCTGGCTTTATTGATTCAGGAAAGATTAGATAAAATGTTAGACAAGTAAAGAATTATCATTTTTATTAGTAGATGGTTTTTGTTATCGGCAACAAAAATTAAAGTTTGACGGGCTGTCTGTTGACAAGATTTCCAGAAATTATCATAATGAAAATGTTTTCATTGCACCCAGCAGCAAGAGGACAGGAAAATGTTGTTAAAATCTTTAGCCCTTAGTTCCCTGGTCGGATTATCCTTAGTTACATCTATCCCAGTCTTGGCTAATCCTTCCCTTTCTCCAGTACAAACTAACGAAGCAATAATTGCTGTCGGTCAACAAAAAACCGATTTATTTGTTAATTTAACCACCGATGATCCTTGGCGAGCTGCAATGGCCATTGGTGTCGCCACCAATATGCTAAAAAAAGGTCACTCAACCACTATTTTTTTGAATATTACAGGGGTACACTTGGCCGCGAAGACAATTCCTCAACACACTAACGGTATCACCGGTAAAACCCTGCAAGCAATGTTAGTAGATTTCATCAGTCAAGGGGGAAAAGTCTTAATTTGTCCCTCCTGTATGAAACAAGCAGCAATAAAACCTGAAGATCTAATTGCCGGTGTGGTGACAAGTTCCCCCGATTCCCTAGAAGCAAATTTATTTAACGAAACGGTTAAAGTAATTAGCTGGTAAATCTAGCATTTTCTAGAGAATCTAGAGACCTTAACAATAAGGCCTCTATTATTAGTAGATTTATTTTTGCTTAAAAGAGCGGCCGCTCTTGACTCAGTCGTTATACCATTTTTCTTGGTTCGTGGACCGCCCTCCCAGAAAGCTAAGCTGTTGACTATCTAGGGTTGGCTGAATATTACTGGGAGCCTTACTAGAAAACGGTTTTGGGACTTTTTTAGTCAAAAAAGTGCCAGAGACAAACGTTGAGAAATCGAGCCGAGGGACTCATACTAAATCCGTTGAGTATAGGCTACATATCAGGACAGGCACTCATGCAATAGGCAAGAGGCAAGAGGAGCAATAAATAATCAGTCTTTAATAACCGGATTTAGTATTCAGATCTTGATTCGGCAAGGCCAGCACTCAAATTAATACCCGCGACCATAGAGAAAAGGTTATATAAATCTAACTAATCATTTACTTGAGTAATTGGTATTTTACAAATCGCTGAAAGCAAGTCACCATAGGAATTAAGCAAATGCAGTTCCGAATCAAATCCTGTGGGAGATAAAAATTATGGTTGCTTTAATCACCCCAAAACCCGCTAAAACCAGCCGTTTAACCACACAAATCCAAGAAATCGCCGAAAATACTTTTACCTTGCGCTGTTTGGATTGGGATCGCGATCGTTTTGATATCGAATTTGGTTTAGAAAACGGTACCACTTATAACTCTTTTGTTATTCAAGGGGAAAAAACCGCCCTAATTGATACATCTCACCGCAAATTCGATCGCCTTTATCTGGAGGAATTAACTAAACTAATCAACATCAATCATCTTGATTATTTAATTATCAGTCACACCGAACCCGACCACAGTGGTTTAGTCAAAGAAGTTTTGGAATTAGTCCCAGAAGTTACCGTGGTTGGGGCAAAAGTTGCCATGCAATTCCTCGAAAACATGGTACACAGACCCTTTAAACAATTAATCGTTAAAAGTGGTGATACTTTAGATTTAGGCAATGGTCATGTCTTAGAATTTGTTTCAGCCCCTAATCTTCATTGGCCTGATACTATCTTCACTTTTGATGCTAAAACTGCCACCCTTTTTACCTGTGATGCTTTCGGAATGCACTTTTGTGATGATCAAATCTACGATCGAGAAAAAGACCTGCTAGAAGCCGATTTTCAAACCTATTATGACTGTCTGATGCGACCGAATGCTCGTTCAGTTTTAGGGGCAATTAAAAGAATCGAGAAATTTGAGATTAATCTCATTGCCACTGGTCACGGTCCCCTATTAAAACACCATATTTCTGATTGGGTGGGACACTATCAAACTTGGAGTCAAGAACAAACTTCTGCCGATACTTTAGTGGCTATATTCTTTACCCAAGATTACGGACAAAGCGAACATTTAGCTACTATGATCAGTCAGGGTTTGACCAAAAATGATGTGGTGACAGAATTAGTCGATATGAATAATGCTGATCCCCACGAAGTCAGAGAATTAATCAATCAGTCTAAGGGAGTTGTCATCGGAATGCCTCCCCAATCTTCCCTGACTAACCAGACGATTTTAAGCACAATTCTTGCTGCAGTTAATGGCAAACAAGCGGTAGGATTATTTGAGTCAGGAGGTGGGGAAGATGAACCAATTTTTCCCTTGAGAAATAAATTACAGGAAATGGTCGCGATCGAAGCTTTTCCTCCTCTTTTAGTTAAAGACAATCCCAATCAATCCCTCGATTTTATTGCCGATGAAGCAGGAACCGACCTCGGCCAATGGTTAAGCCGAGAAAAAACGATTAAACAAATTAAATCGATTAACAACGACTTAGAAAGAGCTTTAGGCCGTATTAGTACCGGATTGTATCTAATTACTTCCCAAAAAGCCGATTTATCTAGTGCCATGATTGCCTCTTGGGTGACACAAGCAAGTTTAAATCCTTTAGGTGTGGCGATTGCAGTGGCCAAAGATCGGGCAATGGTATCCTTTTTACAGCCTAGCGATACCTTTGTTTTAAATGTTTTAGCTGAGGATAATTACCAGAAATTAATGAAACATTTCCTCAAGCGTTTCTCTCCCAGTGCTAATCGTTTTGAAGGCATTAAAACCTATACTTCTAACAATGGATCACCAATTTTAGCCGATGCCTTAGCTTACATAGAATGTGAAGTAACCAGTCGTTTAGATTGCGGCGATCATTGGGTAGTTTATTGTACCGTTAATACCGGACGAGTTGCCCGTTTAGATGTCTTAACTGCTGTCCATCATCGCAAAGTTGGCAACCATTATTAACAGTTATCAGTTATCAGTTATCAGTTATCAGTTATCAGTTATCAGTTATCAGTTATCAGTTATCAGTTATCAGTTATCAGTTATCAGTTATCAGTTATCAGTTCACCGATTACTGGTTACTGGTTACTGCTCACTGAAAAATCCCCCCGACAGCTAACACCTAATTCTATCAATCTTAGGAGAAATAAAATGTACGAACCAATTAAAAAACCTTCCCCAATGATGGTGCGAGTAGTGCAAGTCTTAGAAATGATTCAAGATTTAATTGTTATTTCTCTCTGTATCGGTTTATTTAGCTTCATGGTGTTAGAAGTCAGAGAAATGTTTATGTCTCTGCTGCCACCGATTCAATTTCGGATTATTACCGCCGATATTTTATTCCTCTTAATTCTAGTAGAATTGTTCCGATTGTTGATTATTTATTTGCAAGAAAAACGAGTTTCTATCGGTGTTGCCGTGGAAGTTTCTATCGTCTCGGTTTTGCGAGAATTAATTGTCAGAGGAGTCCTAGAAACTAATTGGACACAAGTATTAGCTGCCTGTGCTTTTCTAATAGTTCTCGGTACATTAATGGTGTTAAGAGTTTGGCTTCCTCCCACCTTTGAAGGTATCGATCCTGAACAAAAAGTTTCTGAACGTTATCGTCAACATTTAGTTAAAGAATTAACTGAAATAAACAGCAAAATTTAGTCAGTTATCAGTTATCAGTTATCAGTTATCAGTTATCAGTTATCAGTTATCAGTTATCAGTTATCAGTTATCAGTTATCAGTTATCAGTTATCAGTTATCAGTTATCAGTTATCAGATAGGAAAATGGGGTAATAGGGTAATGGGGAGATAGAGTAATTTCCCCTAAAACCCTACTCCCCCAACACCCCACACCCCACACCCCACACCCCACACCCCACACCCAACACCCAACTTAACAATTATGACCACTAATACCTTAATTCCCAAGCCTGCTATCAATAATCGCCCCCGCGATGTTCAAACCGCCGAAATTGCCGATCAAACTTGGGTTTTTCGCGCGCGTACTTGGGACAGATTAAAATTTGAAATAGAATATGCTCGTCAACGGGGAACCACCGCTAATTCCTATCTTATCTCTGGCGATAAAACCGCCTTAATCGATCCTCCTGGAGAATCCTTCACCGAAATTTATTTAGAAGAAATTCGTCAATATGTACCCTTACATCGTCTCGATTATCTGATTCTCAGTCACGTTAATCCCAACCGTATCGTCACTTTAAGGGCATTATTAGCCGAAACCCATCAAATCACCCTCCTCTGTTCTAAAGCTGCCGTCAATACCCTTAAAAATGCCTTTCCCGATGCCCAAATTTTGGGCATACGAAGCGATGAAATCCTTGATTTAGGGCAAGGTCATCAACTAAGTTTTATTAATGTCCCTACGCCGCACTGGCCTGATGGTATCTGCACTTTTGACCAAAAAACCCAAATTTTATACAGCGATAAATTCTTCAGTGTGCATCTGTGCAGTGACGATATTTGGGATAAAAATTGGAAAGAATTAGACGCAGATCGTCGTTATTATTTTGATTGTCTCCATGCTGTGCAATCCAAAGCGGTAGAAACAGCCCTCGACAAAATTAAAGAATTTCCCGCCCAATATTATGCACCCGCCCACGGTCCGATAATTCGCTATAGTCTTAGTCGTCTTGCCCACGATTATCGTTATTGGTGTCAAGAACAAAAAACTCGACCTCTACAAGTGGCTTTATTATATGCTTCTGCCTACGGAAATACTGCCACCCTAGCCCGCTCGATCGAACGAGGATTATTAGAAAATGATCTGGCCGTAGAATCAATAAATTGTGAGTTTGCCACCCCCGCCGAAATTAGTCAAGCGATCGAAAATTGTGACGGATTTATTATCGGTTCTCCCACCTTAGCCGGTCACGCTCCTACCCAGATCCAAACCGCTTTAGGAATCGTTCTTTCCACGGCAGCAAAAACTAAATTAGCCGGGGTTTTTGGTTCCTACGGTTGGAGTGGGGAAGCTGTAGATTTAATTGAAACTAAACTCAAAGATGCCAATTATCGCCTCGGTTTTGAGTCTTTGCGCGTGCGTTTTAGCCCCACAGAAAGCAGTTTACAAGCAGGTTATTCAGCCGGAGAAACCTTCGCCCAGACCTTGAAAAAAACCAAAAAATTGCGGGTTCCCCAACAGGGAATGACCGAAACACAAATCGATCGCACTGCCCAGGCCGTTGGTCGGATTGTCGGTTCCCTCTCTGTTCTCACCACTCGTCAGGGGGAGGATCATGCTGGTTTCCTGACCTCTTGGGTATCCCAAGCCAGTTTTAACCCCCCGGGGCTAATTATCGCCGTTGCTGACGAACAAGCCGCCGATCGCCTAATTAACTCGGGAACCGCCTTTACCTTGAATATTCTCAAGGAAGGGCGCAATTTACGCCGTCATTTTTCCAATCGCATCAAATCTGGCGGCGATGTCTTTACGGGATTAGAAACCCAAGTCGGGGAAAATGGCTGTCTGATTTTAAGCGAAAGTCTCGCCTATCTAGAGTGTACGGTCAAAGAGCGACAACTCTGCGGCGATCGCTGGTTAGTCTATGCTACCGTCGAGCGGGGTCAAGTTTTGGATAGTAACGGTGTCACCGCCATCGGTCATCGCAAATCCGGTAGTCAGTATTAAAACTGGACTAGCGGGGCAAAGCTCCTGACTTTCCCCCCATCATCGAGATTTCTGGGAAACAAATGTTATGTTAGTATCTAAAGTTATCCGACCGGGCTATTTTGTCTTTGTTTCCCCATGAAAAAATTGCCGCTAATCCTATCGGTGGGGAGTGTCGCTTTATTGTTGGTAGGATGTCCAGCTTCTGACCAAGCTAATCAATCCCCACCGCCCAGCCAAGAAACCCCCACCCCCTCTCCCAGTCCCCCGGCTGCCCAACCACCTGCCTTTAGCGGTGCTGTGCAACCGGCCACCGAACCAACCCCCCCAAGGGTAGCGGGATTGATTCCCGCTACCGATCCTGACCAAAAACGGGCAGAAATTAATCGCGGTCGCAGCGATCCCTTTGCCCCTTTTCCCCTACAACCAAATATTACGATTACAGTGGCGGAAGAACCCCCAGCTGGGACTCCGGCGGCTACCGCAGCCGCACCCCCATCCGCATCCGTAGGCAATCGTCCCACTCCCAGACGACCGATAGTTAAAGCGCCGCCACCGCCACCGCAACCAACGGAAGCGGAAGAAGTGCAAGTATCGGGCATCGTCCAGTTACCTACCACTGCTATGGCGATCGTGAAAGCCCCCGGAGAAGCCACGGAACGTCGAGTTATCCCCGGTTCTACCCTCTCTAATGGTTTAATTTTAGTTAAAGCGATCGATACTAATCCCGATAACCCCTATATTGTCTTAGAACAATACGGTCGAACTATTACCCGTCGTTTAGGGGATGGTGTCCCCGAACCCGCCGCCGCACCGCAAGCCTCGATCAGCTATAATATTTCCGAATCAGGAGAATAAAACCCGTGCGATCGATTGCTATTCAACAAAAACAAACCATTATTTATCCGCGAATGCCCTTGGCTATCTATCGGGAGATAGCCAGCCATTTAGAACAGGTTCAGGGGGTCGAAACCCATCTCACTCCCCAGCAGTTCCAACAATTCGATTATCACCAAAGTCAGATCGGTAGTCTAGAAATTAACTATACCGAGACTTTTCAGGAAAGCGATCGCCCTCTGGTGACGGCAATTCTCGATTATTATGCCCAACGTCACGGCTCCTATCGGCTTTCCTAAGCTTTCTCTCCTCACCTTTTCTCCGATTACCGAATTTCTTGTTAAAAACTAAAGGTATTTTATAGGATTTATCTTAATGCTGGGGATGATGCCAAATCCCGTCATACTTCATCTAAATTTAAGTAGGGTTTGCGGCAAAAAGTACGGGCGAAGCATTCGGATAGAAAATCTACGGTTTCACCGATAGGTTATTGCCCGAATGCTTCGCCCCTACAGGACGTAGGGTTCATTCATGAATCAACCCTACCTTTTATAAAAATTAAAATCTTTCTGATTTTAAGCCACCGACGACCAGTGGTAGTCACTGATAACTGATAACTGATAACTGAAATGACCCTACCCAATTCCCTAGAAGAAACAATCCTGCAAGCAAAAGCCGCCGCTCAACTGGCTCTAGAATCGGGAGCTAGACGCATACAAGTGGAATTAGTTATCCCAGAAATTGCTCTACAAGCGCAAGCTTTAGCCCTTGATTTTGCCTCTATTTTTGACAGTTATGGTTCTGGTTTAAGGGTAATTTTTCCCGATACCGGGGCCGCCATGTTAGCCCGACGGGATTGGGGCGAAACAGTTTTTCAACTGGGAGATTTAGGTAGTCGTTTTATTCCCGTCGAAAACAAAATTAAGCCCGAAGATGAAGCTTTTTTAGTTGTTTGTCCCTCCTCGGTGGAGATTAATTCCGTAGAAAAACTCTGTTACCTTGCCGAAGATCGTCCCGTAGTTCTTCTAATTCCCCAATTGGAAGATGTATCGGTGGTGGGTATCGGTTACGCAGCCCGACAATTGCGAGAAAGATTTTTAAGTATCCTAGAAAGTTGTTATTATTTTCGTCCCTTGGAATCAGCGATCGTGTATCGTTCCTATCCTTCTTTGTGGCAAGTTTGGCTAGAAAAAGAAGACGGTTACGAGTTAATTTCCGAACAGTCCACTAAACCCATGGGCGAAGCTTTAGAAAATCTAATTCTGAAAGCTTCTAGTAATACTCCTAAGGATGGTTCTAATCCTGCTAATAAAGCCAAAAAGTCCGGTTTATTTGCCACTATGGGACGCTTCTTAAAAGCATTACAACAGTGACATACTCCCCCCGTCAAGCTACGCTGTGATGGGGGATTTTTGCCCCATTGCTGTTAGAAATTCTTGGCTTCTACAGATTGACCTCGATTGCAACTTTTATCCTTCTATTTTAACCGATCATTTGGCAATGCTATAATTAAAATTAATCGGTAGTTTCCCTAGAGGTAAACTTTTATGATTGTCAATAAGCGAGAACTCAAACAAGCCTTAAATCGTGTGTACTTAAAAATCAAGCCTGATACTGAAACAATTCAGGTTTTTCAAGCTAATTTAACGCGCTTGTTGGAGCAATGTGACAGCAAAAAGTCGGAAGAGTTTAATAAAAATTTGCTGATAGATTTTTTAAAAAATACCTATTATACCGATCGCTATTTTATCAATACAAAAGAGCGCATTGATCTGGTGATTCATAATAACCAGGATGTTAACAGTCCAGTGGGGGTCATTTTTGAGACGAAGAAACCTACTCGGACAATAAATGCAGAAATGCCAAGACTAGATAATCTCAATACTAAGGCTTTTCAGCAGTTAGTTTTATATTTTCTCCGCGAAAGGGTGACGGATAAAAATCTTGAGATTAAACACTTGATCGTAACAAATATTTATGAGTGGTTTATTTTCGATGGCAAGATTTTTGAGGAGTTGTTTTTTGCTAATAAGGCTCTAGTTAACCAGTTTTGCGATTTTGAAGAAGGGAGACTGAGTAGTACGAAAACGGATTTTTTCTATCAACAAATTGCCGAACCAGCGATCACTAAAGTTATTGAGCAAATTAAGTTTACTCATTTTGATCTGCGAGATCTGGAAAATTTAGATTTGCTTGATATTTACAAGATTCTTTCGCCAGAACATTTACTTAAGTTACCTTTTGTTAATGACAGTAATACTTTAAATAAGCCTTTTTATAATGAGCTTTTGTATATTATTGGTTTGACGGAAATTAAGGAAAAAGGGAAGAAATTAATCAAACCAATGAAAGCAGGCGATCGCTGTGATGGTTCCCTGATTGAAAATGCGATTAGTCGGTTGGATAGTCTAGATAAGACTTCAAAATTAACTGAAGAGTTTGGAACTACGGATGAAGAACGGCTTTTTAATGTGGCGTTGCGGTTATCAATTAATTGGATTAATCGGGTTTTGTTTCTCAAATTATTGGAAGCGCAATTAATTAAATATCATCAAGGCGATCGAGATTTTGCCTTTCTCAATTTGGCGAAAGTTCCCAGTTATAGTGATCTCGATAGTTTGTTTTTTGATGTGTTAGCCAAGGAGAAAAATAAGCGCGAGGCTAAGGTTAAAACGATTTTTGCTCATGTACCTTATTTAAATAGTTCGCTATTTCTACCAACGGAGACGGAACAGCAAACGATTTTTATTGGCAATTTGCGGGAGCGAACTTTACCCATTTTTACAGCGACGGTGCTAAAAGATAATCAGGGTAATAAGCGAGTAGGTGAGTTAAATGCGTTGGCTTATTTGTTTGAGTTTTTGGATGCTTATAAATTCGATCGAGATGAGTTAGAAAATCCTCAAGAAGATAGCGAAAAGTTAATTAATGCTTCGGTGCTGGGGTTAATTTTTGAAAAGATTAATGGTTATAAGGACGGTTCTTTTTATACGCCGAGTTTTATTACCATGTATATGTGTCGGGAAACGATACGACGAGCGATCATACAGAAGTTTAATGAAGTAAAAGGCTGGAATTGTCAAACTTTAGATGATTTATATGAACGAATTGAGGATAAAAGAGAAGCGAATACTATTATTAATAGCCTGAAGATTTGCGATCCGGCGGTGGGTTCGGGACATTTTTTAGTTTCCGCTTTGAATGAGATAATCGCGATTAAGAGTGAGTTACGGGTTTTATTAGATAGTTCGGGTAAGTCGCTAAAAGATTATCGGGTAGAGGTGCGAAACGATAAGTTATTGGTTTATGATGATGAGGGGAATTTATTTGCTTATCATCCGAATAATAAAGAAAAGCAACGGGTACAGCAAGCCTTATTTCATGAGAAACAGACGATTATTGAAGGGTGTTTATTTGGGGTGGATATTAACCCTAATTCCGTGACTATTTGTCAGTTGCGGTTATGGATTGAGCTTTTAAAGAATGCTTATTATCGCGAGGATGGCAACTTGGAAACTTTGCCAAATATTGATATTAATATCAAGTGTGGTAATTCTTTGATTAGTCGCTTTGCTTTGGATGTGGATGTTAAACAGGTTTTACAGAAGCAGAAGTTTAGTATTGAGGAATATCGCAATGCGGTACAGACTTATCGCAATGCGGAAAATAAGGAACAAAAGCGGGAGATGGAAACGCTGATTGCTAAGATTAAGGCTGGGTTTAGTGCTAATTTATTAATTAGTGATCCTAAGAAGGTGAAGTTACGTCAATTACAAGGGGAGCTTTATAATCTGGAAAATCAGGGTTTATTGTTTGAGGAGACTAAGACGGAGCAAAAAGCGCGGGAGAAAAAAGTAACTAAGTTGAATAATGAGATTGATAAGCTAACTGCTGAAATTGCAGATATTGAAAGCGGTAAGCTGTATAATAATGCTTTGGAATGGCGGTTTGAGTTTCCTGAAGTGTTAAATGATGATGGTGATTTTGTTGGGTTTGATGTGGTGATTGGGAATCCTCCCTATATTTCAATACAAGATTTAAAAAAATCTAATTCTTTGGTTTGTGATTATTATTCTAAAAATTATCAAACAGCAAAAAAAGGCAACTTTGATATTTATCTTCCTTTCGTTGAAAAATCATTAAGCTTGTTAAATTCGCACGGTATAGTTGATTTTATAATGCCTTCTCTTTGGATTTATAACGAGTACGGAAAACCACTAAGAAGCTTAATGATTAAATCTCATTATTTATTAAGATTTTTAGATTTTGGCTCTACCCAAGTTTTTATTGATGCAACTATTTATACTGCTTGTCAACAATTTAGTAAAAGACCTAGACCTTTTTTTAGATATTTAAAAACAGAAGCTGATAACTTTGAGACTGAAGGATTTTCGGAAATTTATTTTTCTAGCTTAAATGAAAATAATTGGAGTTTGGGAAAAGAACATATTTTGTTAATCAAAGAAAAGCTTGAGTTAAATTCAAAACCTTTAGGTGAAATAGCGCAAATTTTTGTTGGGATTCAAACAAGTGCAGACAATATTTATCATTTACAAAAAATTTCGCAAGGAATATATTTTTCAAAAATACTAGATAAAGAAGTTGAAATTGAAGACTCTATTATGAAACCACTAATTTCAGGAACAGATGCTAAACGGTATAAAATTCCAAATACAAATAAATATTTGCTTCATCCTTATGAAGCGAGTGGTAATTTTGCTTTGTTTGACATTAATTTATTGAAAAATAATTATCCAAAAGCTTTTAGATATTTAAAAGATAATGAAGCTATTTTGAGAAGTCGAGAAAACAATAAAATGAATACTGATTTATGGTACGGATACAATTATCCTAAAAATCTTGACAAACAAACTTTATCAAAAATAGGAGTTGCTCAAACTGTCTCTGATTTACAATGTTTTCTTGATGAAAAAGGAGATTTTTTCTTAAATAACGTTCGAGTTAATGGAATTAAACCTATCAATGAAGATGAAGTAGATATAAAATATTTATTGGGTATTTTAAACTCTAAAGTTGCAAATTTTTATTTTAAATTAGTTGGCAAGCCAAAAGACAATGGTTTTTTCGAGGCGAACAAACAATTTATTTCGCCAATTCCCATTAAAATTGTAGATCACAAATATCAAATAAAAATTAAGTTATTAGTTGACAAAATTCTCACAGCTAAAAAAGACGATCCTAACGCTGATACAAGCGAATTAGAAAAGCAGATCGATCACTTAGTTTACAAACTCTATCAACTCACCTATAATGAAGTAAAAATCATTGATCCAGAATTTGCCCTAACAGAACAAGAATATCTGGACTTACCCTAATTTATTCTCCCTTTTGCCTCTTGCCTTGTGCCTTTTGCCTCGTCTCAACAAGCAATTTAAATGCTTGACAGCTTAATTTCCGGCCAACTAGCTACCACCGAGGCCAATTTATCCAAATCCCGACGATCTTCGATAAAGGGAAAAACACCTAAAACCGGACAATTAGTCAAGGATTGAATTAAATCGATCGGTGTTAACTGCTCTATCTCCGTCTCCGTGCGCGGTTCGAGACAATTAAGGATAATTCCGCCCAAATTGACCTTTTTTTGCTCTGCTAGGGCAATATTAGCCACCGTTTGGGAAATCGCTCCCAATTTCACCGGCACCACTAAAAGGGTTTTTAACCGCCATTGAGCCGCTAAATCCGCCAAAGTTAGCTCGTGGGTGACAGGACAACCTAAACCCCCCAAACCCTCAATTAAAACCAAATCTTGGCTTTTTTGTAGGTTCAGCAGAGCTTGCCACACTGTCCCTAAAGGAATATCTCGACCTTCCAAATCAGCAGCCACAGGAGGCGCTAAGGGTGCTTGATATTGCAGCGGTGTGATCATTTCTAATTGACCCTGAAATAAGCCCTCATACCATTCTCGATCGCCTTGACCCGTTTGCATTAATTTCATCAACCCCAAGGCCTTGGATGGATAGTATTTTTGCCAATAAGCCACTAAAGCAGTGGTGACAACGGTTTTACCCGCATCGGTATCCGTAGCCGCAATCAAAAGACTATTCATAAAACTCCCAGGCTCAGTCAAGATCAGGTAAAATCACCAATATTTATCATCTTATCCCCACTTCCCCACTTCCCCACTTCCCCACTTCCCCACTTCCCCACTTCCCCACTTCCCCATCACCCCACACCCCACTTCCCCACTTCCCCACACCCCACACCCCACACCCCACACCCCACACCCCACTTCCCACTTCCCCAGATATTGCATGGGTAAGATGCAAAAAGAAAAAAAACTGCAGCCAAAAAGGTGAGATGGAATACACTAAAAGTATAAGGTTATCAATTTTGCTATTTTTCAAGTTGCATCCTAGGCAACAGAATTGCAATTATCCCTCTAGTTAGAAATTGGACGGTTTGCCCTGTGGTTTCATCACTTCCCAAGCCCAATAACTCTTTAACAACGGTTCCCCAGCGTTGTTCTGGTGCTTATGCCTTGATGGACAGTCTCAAACGTCATGGCGTTAAGCACATCTTCGGTTATCCCGGAGGTGCGATCCTGCCCATCTATGACGAACTCTACCGCTTTGAAGAGCGGGGAGAATTACAACATATTTTAGTGCGCCACGAACAAGCGGCCGCCCATGCCGCCGATGCCTACGCTAGGGCCACCGGCAAAGTGGGAGTCTGTTTCGGTACTTCCGGCCCCGGGGCGACCAATTTGGTGACAGGCATCGCTAACGCACACATGGACTCCATCCCGATGGTAATTATCACCGGTCAGGTCAGCCGGGCGGCCATCGGGTCCGATGCTTTCCAAGAAACCGATATTTATGGTATTACTCTCCCGATTGTTAAACATTCCTATGTGGCTAGAAACGCCCGGGAAGTAGCGAGAATCGTCGCTGAAGCCTTCCATATCGCCAGTACAGGACGACCAGGACCGGTTTTAGTCGATATTCCCAAAGATGTCGGTTTAGAACTATGCGATTATATCCCCGTCGAACCGGGAGATGTGAAACTAACCGGCTATCGTCCCACGGTTAAGGGCAATCGCCGTCAAATCGAGGCCGCTTTACACCTCTTGGAAACCGCCGAAAAACCTTTACTTTACGTTGGCGGGGGTGCGATCGCAGCGAATGCCCACGCCCAAATCGCCGAGTTTGCCGAGCGTTTTCAGTTACCCGTCACCACCACGTTAATGGGGATCGGTGCTTTTGATGAACATCATCCCCTCTCGGTGGGAATGTTAGGAATGCACGGCACCGCCTACGCTAATTTTGCCGTGACCGAGTGTGATTTATTAATTGCCGTCGGCGCTCGTTTTGATGACCGAGTAACGGGGAAATTGGACGAATTCGCCTCGAAAGCTAAGGTAATCCATGTGGATATTGACCCCGCCGAAGTGGGCAAAAATCGCGCCCCTGACGTGCCGATTGTCGGGGATGTGCGGGTAGTTTTAGAACAAATACTCCAAAAAGCCAGAGAATTTGATTATCCCACTAATTCCGATCGCACCCAAGCTTGGTTAGCCCAGATCGAGCGCTGGCGACAAGATTATCCCCTGCAAGTACCTCGACCAGAAGGCAGACTTTCCCCCCAAGAAGTGATCGTTGAGGTGGGTCGTCAAGCACCCCACGCCTACTATACCACCGATGTGGGCCAGCATCAGATGTGGGCGGCCCAATTCCTCAAAAATGGCCCCCGACGTTGGATTTCTAGCGCGGGATTGGGGACGATGGGTTTCGGTTTACCGGCTGCGATGGGGGTAAAGGTGGCTATTCCCGATGAGGAGGTCATCTGTATTAGTGGTGATTCCAGTTTCCAAATGAATCTACAGGAATTGGCCACCCTAACCCAATTTAATATTCATGCCAAGACGATTATTATTAATAATGGTTGGCAGGGTATGGTACGTCAATGGCAAGAAGCTTTCTATGGGGAACGTTATTCTAATTCCAATATGGAAGCGGGAATGCCGGATGTGGAACTGTTAGCCCAAGCTTACGGCATTAAAGGGATTACTATTCGCCATCGAGAAGAATTAGCCGCAAAAATTGCCGAAATGTTGGCCCATGATGGTCCAGTTTTGGTCAATGCGATCGTGACTAAGGACGAAAATTGTTATCCCATGGTCGCCCCCGGTCAAAGTAATGCGCGTATGATTGGTTTACCGAAAATTGTCACTGGGGGTTGTGAAATGCTCAATTGTCCCAGTTGTGGCGCGGTTAACAGTTGGAATAATAAATTCTGTCCTGAATGTGGGGCGAAATTGTAGCCAAACATTGTTAATTAATTAACCAGCCTCCGTTCAGGATAACGGAGGTTTTTGGCTTTTTCTCTACTGTTGAAACATCATAAGTAGGTAGGCGTTAAAAATTATCAGATGCCTCCTTATTAAGGGGGATACCCCCGCCTATCGGCACCCCCCTTATCAAGGGGGGCGGGGGGGATCGAACCTAAAATCCATTTTTAAGTAGGTAGGTATTAAAAACTTTGAGATCCCCCCGCCTATCGGCACCCCCCTTATCAAGGGGGGCAGGGGGGATCGAACCTAAAATCCATTTTTAATTTAATCATAACCAGCTACTTAGAAATTTTCAAATAGAAGCAATGGCAGCCCTAGAAAAGGCTTTAGAAAAAGAAGCAGAAAACTCGATCGCCCCCGTGATTAAATTAGCAATATCTGAGCGACAACGGCAAGAGGCTGACATCAACACCATGGACGACAAAGAGAAGGACAACCTAAAATCTTTTCGCTAATTTTGCCATAGACTGCACCCTTTGCTTCTAAAATGGGCTATTGCGGCTAGATACCAATATTGGTCTAGCATTTGCCCGTAGACTGAAAAAAGCACGTTATAAAGATTATGGCCAAAGTTCTGGTATCCGATTCGATCGATCCGGTAGGAGTAGAAATTCTGTCACAGGTTGCCCAAGTGGACGTGAAAACAGGACTATCCGCTGAGGAAATCATTCAAATTATCCCCGAATACGACGCACTGATGCTCCGTTCCAGTACCCGCGTCACCAAAGAAATCGTCGAAGCGGGCAGCAAACTGCAAATTATCGGCCGCGCGGGGGTAGGAGTCGATAATATCGATGTTCCCGCGGCCACTCGTCAGGGTATTATTGTCGTTAACTCTCCCGAAGGTAACACGATCGCCGCTGCCGAACACGCCTTGGCCATGATGTTATCCCTCTCCCGTCATATTCCCGATGCCAATCAGTCGGTAAAAGCGAATAAATGGGAAAGAAATCGCTTTATCGGCACAGAAGTTTATAAAAAGAACCTAGGAGTCGTCGGTTTAGGTAAAATTGGCTCCCACGTCGCCGCCGTTGCCAGATCCCTCGGCATGAAAATTCTCGCCTACGATCCCTTTATTTCCAAAGAACGGGCCGATCAACTCGGTTGCACCCTAGTGGATCTGGAACTACTCTTTGCCGAGTCCGATTTTATCACTCTCCACGTCCCGAAAACTCCCGAAACCCAGCATCTTATCGGTCGGGAAACCATCGCTAAGATGAAACCCACGGTCCGCATCATTAACTGTTCCAGAGGCGGCATTATCGATGAGTTGGCTTTAATTGAAGCCCTCGAATCCGGTAGAATCGCCGGGGCAGCCTTGGATGTATTTGAACAGGAACCTTTAGGCGAATCTAGATTAAGAGAATTATCTAACGTCATCCTCACTCCCCACCTAGGTGCATCGACTACGGAAGCACAGGTGGGTGTGGCTGTTGATGTGGCCGAACAAATTCGCGATGTCCTCCTCGGTTTGCCAGCGCGTTCGGCCGTTAATATCCCCGGACTAACTCCCGATGTTATGGAAAAACTGCGCCCTTACCTGCAATTAGCGGAAACTATGGGTAATCTCGTCAGCCAGTTAGCAGGAGGTCGCTGTGACTCGTTAAATGTCCGTTTACAGGGAGAATTGGCCACTAAAGACAGTCAACCCCTGGTGATAGCGGCAATTAAGGGTTTACTTTCCCAAGCCCTCCGGGAACGGGTAAACTATGTTAATGCGGCGATCGAAGCTAAGGAACGCGGTATCCGGGTAATCGAAACCCGGGATGCTTCCACCCGCGACTATTCGGGATCGATTCATTTGGAAGCTAATGGTTCCATGGGTACCCATTCCGTCACCGGAGCGCTGTTAAGTAACGGAGAAATCCGCATTACTGACCTCGATGAGTTCCCAATTAACGTGCCACCGAGTAATCATATGCTATTCACCCTTCACCAGGATATGCCCGGTATTATCGGCAAAATTGGCGCACTTTTAGGCAGTTTTAATGTCAATATCGCCAGTATGCAGGTAGGACGCAAAATTATTCGCGGTGACGCAGTTATGGCCCTGAGTCTCGATGATCCTTTACCAGAAGGTCTTCTCTCGGAAATTACTAAAGTCCCCGGTATCCGTGATGCTTATACAGTGAAACTCTAGATTAAATCAGTTATCAGTAAACAGTAATCAGTAATCAGTAATAAGTGAAAAGAAAGCTCTGAACTTGCCACTTAATACTGTTGACTGAAAACTCAAATCTGATAACTGATCCCTAATCACTGATAACTGATATATGTCTAATAGTTGGTGGGAAATTACGGTTTTGTGCGAACCTAGTCTCGAAGAAACGGTTTTCTGGAGACTGGAAAATTTTGGCTGTTCGGGAACGGCCACTGCTAAAAAACAATCCTCTTTAGAGATTAAGGCCTATATACCAGAAATTAAAGCGCAATTGCCCGATTTAGAGGCACTAAGCCTCTGGTTAAAGCAGGATGCTTTGATTTTAGGTTTTCCCGAACCTGTCAGCCATTGGCAGTTAATGGACGAGGAAGACTGGGCCAGCAGTTGGAAACAACATTGGCAAATTAGCGAGATCGGCGATCGCTTTTTGATCTGTCCTGCTTGGTTAAATCCCCCCGAAAATAACCAGAGATTGGTGATTAAAATTGACCCCGGTTCCGCTTTTGGCACGGGAACGCATCCAACCACGCAATTATGTCTAGAATCCCTAGAAATGCGTTTAAGTAGCCATCCAGAGCCTAAAATTATCGCCGATATCGGTTGTGGTTCCGGCATACTCGCGATCGGAGCGATTTTATTGGGGGCCAAAAAAGTTTATGCTGTCGATACAGATCCGCTGGCGGTGAATGCGACGCGCAGTAATCGCCATCTCAACCGAATTAACCCCGAAAATTTAGCTATTAATCAGGGTAGTGTCGAGGAGTTATTAGAATTAATTCCCGATGGTGTCGATGGCATCGTTTGTAATATTTTAGCCGAGACAATTATCGCTTTAATGCCCGAAATCAACCGTCTGGCAAAACCCACCACTTGGGGAATTTTAAGCGGCATCCTCGTCACCCAAGCACAAGCAGTTACAGATATTTTAGAACCCCAAGGCTGGACAGTGGCTGCCCTGTGGAAACGTCAAGAATGGTGTTGTCTTCAAATTCGTCGCGCTCTGGATTAATATAGCTATCAGTTATCAGCTTCTGAAAGCAAGAAGCAGCAAAAAAAATCTGGCAATTCTCCTACCCAAAAAGAAGGTTAGAAACTAAGTAGATTTAAGCTTTTAGCTTAACAAATGACAGTTTTCCACCACAGGGGAGTTCCAATGATACTTTACCGAAATTTTGGGTTAAAGCCCCGTCCTTTTAGGACGGCTTTTTAAACTATATCTTGTTAACTTAACTTTTATTGTGCTATACTGATTTTGTCTAAGTCCCCCCTGCGTAAAATG
>NZ_SFBZ01000244.1:0-26406 GCF_007095495.1 Microcystis sp. M_QC_C_20170808_M9Col
TCTCGCAAAGCTCGTCAGGATTATTATGGCAAAATTACCTTTTCTTTTATTCAGGAGTTTGAGGCTTTCACATAACAGTACTTGTCTTTGTATTGAAAAATGTGTCCGTCAGTCAGGGAAATACTATAAATAAGCGGTAAAAATGAAATAAAATTAAGAAGAAAATTAATTATGCAACTAGAAGATTACTTCTTATTTATCTCCGAAGATGATATTAGAATTAAAGGTCATCGCCTCGGAATTGACAACGTACTCTTTTATTTCTTGGAAGGCTATACCCCAGAAGAAATAAATGCTATCTATCCTGATCTAAGTTTAGAGAAAATCTACGCGACTATTACTTATTATCTCCAGAATCGGCAAAAAATTGATGCCTATTTATTGCGCCTCCAGAATTGGCGAGAAACTCACTATCACGAAGCACTGAAAAATCCTTCGCCTCAACGAGAAAAGATGAGAAAAATTAAACAGCAAAGGCAAGATTATGTCAGGGTATGAAAATCAAGTTTTCACTCGATGAAAACTTATCCCCTGCTCGAAAGTCGCTGTCTTAAGGTTAAATCCAGAGATAGATATTTTACGCGTTGGAGAGCCGAATACACCACCGTTAGGAACTCTTGACCCTGATTATCTCAACGTTAGTGACAGATAATCGTACCAGTATGCCTGAACATTTAGAGGAATATTGGCAAAAAAATCAACAAATCTGGGGACTGTTTTGGATACATCCCACAACAACAATGGGAAAACTAGCCGAAGAATTAATTATGATTTGGGAAACTACCGAAGCAGAAGATGGATCGATATTGTCGATTGGATTCCTTTTTAATTAATGATATAATAAGATTATTACCGTCCTTTTTATGCTTGATTATTAATTTGAATGACTCGCCAAATTCATGACCAATTTGCAAAGGAATATTTAGAGGAATTACTAACACCTCTAGGGACGATTAGAAAAAGTAAGAAAGTAAAAAGTGAGGTTCAAGAAATCGATGTCTGGTTTGAACCATTTAGCTCACCTCCTCCCACTGAGTTACCTTTAGGGTTACTCGGAAAAATGGCGGCTACTTCCTGTTTATTTGAACCTTTCCGCAATCCCCCGACCGAGGTAGAGATTCGCAGTTGTTTGTCAAAGTTATACGCGGTTCATGGGGATGTCTTGAGAAAAGCGAAACGGTCAAACAAAACTCTGACGGTCGCAGAATTGCCTTTCTTATGGATTCTAACGCCCACCTTTTCAGCTAGAATGATTGAAGATTTCGGGACTCACAGCGATGAGAGTAATTGGTTAACAGGGGTTTACTTTTTAGCGAAGTCTCTCAAAGCGGGTATCATCGTCATTCATCAATTACCAGTAATTGAAGACACCTTATGGTTGAGGGTATTAGGTAAAGGAGGAACTCAAAAACGAGCAGTTGAAGAGTTAGTTGAACTGCCAGAACGCAATCCTTTTCGAGAGAATTTACTGGAAATTCTGGCCAACTGGCGCAAGAATTTAGAGTTGAGAGATAATTTAAGTACCGAAGAACAGGAGGACATCATGAACTTATCACCAGCTTATTTACAACAAAGGGAAGAGTGGAAGCAAGAAGGTACTTTAGAGGGACAACTTTCGCTGATAGCCAGTCTTCTGGAAGGACGCTTTGGCAGCCTAGATTCGGAATTATCTGGTCTGGTGGAACGGATCGCCCAACTTCCTATCTCGGAACGCACCGGATTGCTTCTTTCTTTGGCAAATTTATCCCGCGAGGAATTGTTGGAAAGATTGTAAATTTCGTTTCTCGCTCTTCTTACAGTCGTTCAACGATAACTGTTTTCCTTTTGTTTTTGCCGATAAGCTTCAAATTCGGGGTTACTGGCAAGAATTTGACGGACACGCTCGCGACTTATGCCGTATTTATCCCCTATTTGCTGATAGCTCAATCCTTGTCTATGGAGTTCTAAAAAATCGTAGCTTTTTTGCAGTTTTTCCTTTCTCTGTGCATCTCGTCTTGGGGTTGGACTCTTATCGCTAAGGTGTCCTACTATTTCCCTTCCCAACTCAGTCAAAGAATATTGAGAATCGTGGAAACTAACCAATCCTTGTTTTTGCAATTCTTTAAGTATTTTATGTACTCTGGTTAAATTATGAGCAGTTGTTGCCAATTGCCGAGATGGTTCCGAAAGTATCCGAATTGCCGAATCGATCTCAATCGGATAATCTAACATCCCTTTCAGAATCTGTTTCTGTTTTGCTTGGAGATTAGCGATCATCTCCTCTAAATGTTGAAAGTCTTCATTTTCATCCATCGGAATTATCATTTCAATAGACCTTTCCCTAGTCTGATAAAATCACAATCAGGGGATATTGTCAACAACTAACCGTAGCTTACCCAGTCGTTTATGTCTTGATGATGCACTTTTTTAAAAATGGTGATAAACTCAACTGTACTGGGTACACTCTCCCTATCGGATGAATTTGAGAAAAAATCGAGAGAAAAAAACGATGAACGAACGAGAAACATCCAACAAAATTGAGGCGGGCGGGGGTTTTCCCGTATTGCAATATTGGGCAGAAAAAACTCTCTCTCCTCAAGGGGTTAAACTCTGGCAAACCTTGAATCATAAAAGTGCCTGTTTAGCTTGCGCTTGGGGAACGGGAGGACAAAAGGGCGGTTTTGTCAACGAAGCGGGGGAAAGTCTGCAACGTTGTCTCAAAAGTGTCGAGGCAGTTACTTCCGAATTAATGCCAGGTATTAAAACTGATTTTTTTCAGACCTATCATCTCGCTCAATTACAGTCCTTAACCTCCCTAGAATGCGATCGCTTGGGTCGTTTCAGTTATCCCGTCCTCTTAAAAGCCGGAGAAAGTCACTATCAACGTATTAGTTGGGAAGAAGTTTATCGATTAGCCGAACAAGCTTTTCATCAACCGTCCGAGACTATTGCCTCCTATAGTTCGGGACGTTCTTCTAATGAAGCTGCCTACCTCTTACAATTGTTTTTCCGGGCATTAGGAAGTAATAATTTAGCCGATTGTTCCGATCTCTGTCATGCCGCCTCCACCGTAGGATTAAAACAGGTTTTCGGCTCCGGGACTTCAATGGTCAGTCTGGAAAGTTTAAAACAAGCCGATTGTGTGGTATTGATCGGTTCTAACGCCCCCGCTAATCATCCTCGCCTGATGAATGAATTAATTCAAATTCGTGATCGCGGCGGTAAAATTATTATTATTAACCCGCAAATTGAAGTCGGATTGGTCAAATTCTCCTCGCCCGCTTTTCCGATTAAATCTTTATTGCGGGGCGGTTCCGATATTTCTACTCTCTACCTACAGCCGATTCCGGGTAGCGATACCGCCCTATTCGTCGGATTACAAAAATCTTTGATCGAACAAAATTTAGTCCGCTGGGATTATCTCGAATCCCATACAGAAAATTGGCAATCTGTTATAGATTATGCCCGACAAACACCATGGGAAACCATTACTAAAACCTGCGGTTTGTCCCGAGAAGAAATTGAAGCAACCGCCGCCCTTTTCGGCAATTTAGAGCGTGTGGTTTTCGCTTGGGCGATGGGGGTTACACAACAGGAAAATGGGGTAGATAATATTATCAGTATTGCCAATACCGCTTTAATGACGGGAAATGCTGGCAAAATCGGAGCCGGAACCATGCCAATCAGAGGTCATTCTAATGTACAGGGCTTCGGTTCTATGGGCGTTACAGTGAGATTACGTCAGGAAATCGCCGAGGCACTTGCTCAACTTTTAGGAAAGCCATTAAATATAACCGGCGGTTATGATACCAGGGCATTAATTGAAGCTGCCGAACGGGGAAAAATTAACACTCTTTTCTGTTTGGGAGGTAATCTTTATGGAGCAAATCCAGATTTAACTCAAGCCAAAAAAGCCTTAGCTCAAATTGATACGATTTTTTATGTAGCTACTAAGCCAAATTTAGGACATTTTCAGGGATTAGCCC
Source organism: Microcystis sp. M_QC_C_20170808_M9Col (assembly GCF_007095495.1). NCBI lineage: Bacteria > Bacillati > Cyanobacteriota > Cyanophyceae > Chroococcales > Microcystaceae > Microcystis > Microcystis sp. M_QC_C_20170808_M9Col. Next base: position 3,966 of record NZ_SFBZ01000244.1, read on the forward strand.
GACAAAATACGATAATTTTACCCGTATTCGCTCGTTTTGAAAATCCTCACCCGACAACCACCGAATCGGGCAATAATTTTGTCCGTTTTAACGAGCGGGGAAGCAGTCATCTACAGGGTTCCCATGTGGATATCATCTCGGAAGTAGAACTGTTAACAAATATTGCCGTCAAAATTTTAGGCACAAACCCGATTGATTGGTCGAGATTACACGATACCGCCTATATTCGTCAGTTAATCGCCAAAACGATTCCGGGTTATGAAAAGATCGGGCAATTAGATCAAACCCAAACAGAATTTACCATTAGCGGACGGATTTTTACCGAACCCCATTTTCCAACATCGACCGGAAAAGCGCAAATGTCTGTCACGCTTTTACCCACTTTAAAAGCACCGCAAAAGGAAGATTTTAACCAACCGGAAAATGCCCCCGGAATTGCCCTGATTCTCGGAACAGGACGCAGTTATGGACAACATAATACCGTCGTTTATCAAGTGGGCGATAAATACCGGGGAATGCCTCACCGTCATTGTTTATTGATCAACGCCGAAGATGCCAAAAAAGCGGGCTTTCAAGAACATCAACGAGTCACCGTTCAAGGAGATGCCGGCAAATTAGAGAATATCGAACTTATTTTCGGTCCGATTCGCGAAGGTGTTGGCTTTATGTTCTATCCCGAAACCAATGTTTTATTCAAAGCTAAAATCGATCCTCGCTGTGGGACTCCTGCTTATAAACGAGTTCCCGTCTGGGTTTTTTAGTTATCAACTCCTCTAATTTTCTTTTTTGGAAATAATGAAATAGAGTTAAGCAGGTAGGCGTTAAAAATTATCAGACACCCCCCTTATCAAGGGGGGCAGGGGGGATCCCCCCGCCTATCGGCACCCCCCTTATTAAGGGGGGCAGGGGGGATCCCCCCGCCTATCGGCACCCCCCTTATTAAGGGGGGCAGGGGGGATCGAACCTAAAATCCATTTTTAATTTAATTATAACCAGCTACTTAAGCAAGCCAACCAACGAATTGAGCAGAATGAAAAAGCTATGGTCGGTTTGATCGCATTTCTGTTATCTTCTTCTTACCGTCATTAAAATAAGTAAGCATGGGCGAGTTTTTGCTAACCGTATTAAGCATAGCAAGTTTATTTGCCGTCGGGATGACTACCCCTAGCATTGCAAGTCCCACATCTGGAGCCACGAACTTGCAACTAGCTCAACGTCCTAACTGTAACAATCCCCAGACTCAAAGCGAAATGAACATTTGTGCCAGCATCGCTTATCAAAACGCCGATCGCAAGTTAAACCAAGTTTATCGACAACTACTGCCAAAACTGTCAGCTGCTCGCAAACAAAAATTAATTGCTGCCCAACAAGCTTGGATTAAGTTTAGAGACAGCAGTTGCGAATTTGAAAGAAGCGCCTATGAGGGAGGCTCTCTAGCTCCCATGATTTACGGTAATTGCTTGGCAAATGTCACCGAGCAGCGTACCAAAGATTTGCAAAGATATTTAGAAGATAGCGATCTCTAAGTCAGAATCGCCGTTGATATTACCGATAATTCCTTAGACGTTTACTGCACAACAGCCTAAGCGGGTGAGGGGAATCGAACCCCTATCATTAGCTTGGAAGGCTAGGGTTTTACCACTAAACTACACCCGCATTTTCTTAGCACTTTTGTTAGCATAACACGAATTGCCGATTTTTGCAAGTAGGGATTTTCAGCTTGTGAATCGCCTCTAGATGGTCATAGATTGCCTAAAAATCCCGATCGCTCGGTTATTTCCCCGATTTGGCTAAAAGTTGCTTCCACGCGATCGAGGTCTAGTTGGGAGAAATTATCGATCGCCCAGTTGGACACTCTCTGCATAAAATGGAAGGGGTAGGTATGAGCGATTCCCACCACCTGCATTCCCGCTCTTTTTGCCGCTTCGCAACCGACAAAAGTATCTTCAATCACCAGACATTCCCAGGGTTGCAACTGTAGATTAAAATTCCAACGATTGAATCTTTCTACGGCCAGTAAATAACCATCCGGTTGAGGTTTACTGGTGCTGATCTCATCACCGGTGACAATGACACTAAAGTAATCCCCAAGGCCCGTCTGTTGCAAGATTGATTCTACTTCCGAGCGTATTGCTCCCGTCACCAAACCGATTTGTAGATCCCTGGCCTTAACCCGTTTTAAAAAAGAGTATATCTCTTCATAAATAGGAAGTTTCTCTAATTTTTCTAATCTTTCTCGGTATAAACTCGCTTTTTTGTTAATTAACTTAGTCAGATACTCCTCGGTCACTTGACGACCGCGACGGGTGAGAACATTACGCAAACAGACGCGATCGCTTCTTCCCAGACATAACTCCGCAAATTCCGACCCTAGGGGCAGTAAATTTTCTCCGAGCAAGATTTCATTGATTAACTCTTGATGGATCGGTTCATCATTGATGATCACCCCATTAAAATCGAACAGAACAGCCTTTAACATCAATCTTAGACAGAAAAGCTAATAAATACTCAGTGTTCTTGATTATACTAAAGTTTTTCGTCGGGGCCGGGCGGGTCTTGTCCCTGACCCCATCTCAACAAACAATTTTAACCGGAAAATTGCCAAGGCCTTGACAAATTTCCAGATTTGTTCTATTATTTTGTTATAGTGGGAATCCGTGCTGCCCTGTAACCCCCCTATTTTGGGTTTGCTAAAAAAGTACGGGCGAAGCATTCGGATAGAAAATCTACGGTTTCAGTGATAGGTTATTGCCCGAATGCTTCGCCCCTACAGGACGCGGGCCGATGAAGACGCAAGGTTTTGAAGCACGATTCTCTCCTTGCACCTGTTTCGCAAGACAGACCCCCAAAACCCTTACCTTGCCTACATTTCACATTTATTAAGCAAGCCCCATTCTGGGCTGAGATATTAGCCAAAAATATAACAAAAGAATTTAGGCCATTGTTTCTTGTTTCGTTTCCGATACCCAACGACGGAATAATTCCACAGCAATCCGATAACGGGAGTCTTGGCATTCGATGACATGATGATTTTCAAGGGTTTTTAGGGCCCAGTCGAGAGTTGTGGCAGTTAATCCGGTGCTGGACAGTAAATCTCCCCGGGTTAATCCTTGCAGATGGGGAGAAAGAACTATTAAAATTTCCTGTTGTCCGGCCGCATCTTGTTTAGCCTGTTTCCAGACACCCGTAAAATAATAATTCCCCCTTTGGAAAAACTCAGCATCGATGGCTTTTTCCACATCTTCCACCTGAAAACGAATATCTTGGGGACGTTGCAACTCAAAGACCTGTTTATTATAAAAACGTACCAGATGAAAGCCGATCATTTGTACTAAATAGGGTTGACCGTGGGTAAGTTGATAAATTTTGTCCAAAGCGGATGGGGTATAGTCTAGGGGAAAATCCTCGTCTTCCCCAACGGGATTAGCGAGGATAACGCGAGTAGATTCAGGAGAGAGGAAACTAACTGGAATCGGGTAAACACTGCCAAAAAAAGGATGAAAATAATCGGCAGTCATCTCCTCTAGGGTATGTAATCCGGCAAAAACAAAAGCTAGACGCGGACTACTCTGGACAAGGGAACGCAGATAGCCGAGGAAATTCCGGGGGAGGGTATTCGCTTCGATTAAATCCTCAATTATCTCGAACTCATCGAGGGCAATAATTAAACCGGTTTTAGCTTTTTCCGGCAGAATCTGGCGCATCAGACGGTCTAAATAACGATTAAAATACATTTCTGGATGTTGGGAGATTTTTTCCTCTTCTGGGGCATCAATTGCCAAAGTTTGGGCGATTTCCTCAGCCATAGTCAGGAGAACTTCGGCTAGGCTGGTTACTGTGGCCAAGCGCTGTAAATTAATGTAGATAACCGACACATCTGGTGGAAGATAGGCCTCCAGATTGCGTAGAATCGAAGTTTTACCCATGCGACGATGACCATAGAGAACCACGGAGGATAGGTTATCTCCGGACCACATTGACTGAAGTTCCCGCAGGATATCCTCACGACCAACAAAGCGTTTACCGATCACTGGATCACCGATAATGTAGGTATTAGGAATCGGTTGGGTAATAGTTACCGTTCCCACCGTTCCCGCGATGGATGCGCTAATTTCTGCCCATTTTTCGGCGATAGAAAGGATTAATAATTTTTCTGCTGGGGGTAAATTGGCTGCCCCTTGGTTGCCTATATCGATTAATTTCCCGATAATCCGATTAAGAGCGAGGGATCTGGTCTGTTGGGAGTAACTTCTCTGGACTAAAGCCATTTCTGCGATAACTAGATTTAAACTGCTGATAGCTTGCCAAGTTTGCGGACGTAATGAAGGTTCTGGGGCAATGGGGGCAACCTCCAGGGAAGCGATACTATCGGGAGTTGCTGCCTGACTAAATCGGTGTAAAGTTTGGGCGAGGCTATACATTTCTTCCCCGTAGGCGAGGGAACGTACCACAGCAAAGGCTTTTTCGGCTTTTTCGGTGTCCTGTTGGCGAAGATACCAAAAACCGGCGGCGGCGGCGCGAGCAGGGGTATCGAGACGGATTTTGCTGTGAGGAAAAGAAAACAGTTTCGCGGACGCATATTTTAACAATTGCCAATCGGAGGTATTTTCTGCCAGACGGGAGATGCGATAGATAATTTCTGCCTCTGGGAATTGCGATAAAACGCGGTTAATGGCGACAAGGACAGGAATAAACTGGCGGCTGTACCGAAGGTATTGATTGAGGTTATTAATAGCTGTTTCCCAGTCTTGCTGTAACCATTGTTGTAGAGTCGAGGTTAACCCCGGCAGCGGTAGAGGGGTAATACGGGGAAAAAGTCGCCCTTGAGGGCCAGCAAAAAGCCCGATTAGCCAATTATCAGGACGGAAAAAGGCGAATATAAACCCCACGCCGGACACCACGTCGGACACCACGCCGAACACCACGCCCAACAACACGCCGGACACCACGCCCAACAACACGCCGAACACCACGCCCAACCCCACGCCGAACACCACGCCCAACAACACGTCGGACACCACGCCCGACAACACGCCGAACACCACGTCGGACACCACGCCGAACACCACGCCGAACGCCACGCCGAACACCACGCCGTACACCACGCCGAACACCACGCCGTACACCACGCCGTACACCACGCCGAACACCACGCCGAACACCACGCCGGACACCACGCCGAACACCACGCCGAACACCACGCCGGACACCACGCCGAACACCACGCCGGACACCACGCCGAACACCACGCCGGACACCACGCCGGACACCACGCCGGACACCACGCCCACCCAATTAACAGAAAGTCCTAAATTTGCCGCTATGCTACAGATAATGAGAGGGGTAATTACAGTTAAGAGAAGACCCTGAATCCCTAGACGCAATTGTACGGGATGGTCGCGGAGAAATTGCCTTGTATCGCGCCATGTTTTCTGTTCGGTTAATTTATCGCCGCCGCCTCTCGTTTCCACATACCAGCGCACTGCTTGGGGAAAATAAAACACCCAGTACAACAGCAAAAGATAATCAAAGGGATTCCATAAAGATAAATCGCGTTTGAGTTTAGGGGCGAGATTAATTCTGGGGACGGTGCTTTCCTTCATAATTTCTATCTCTAGCTATTTACCCGGTGATGGTTTATTAAGTAGTTAGGTGTTACTCAAGGTAGGGTTGATTCATGAATCAACCCTACTATTCAGCACCCCCCTTATCAAGGGGGGCAGGGGGGATCAAAACCCCCTTATCAAGGGGGGCAGGGGGGATCAAACCCCCCTTATCAAGGTAGGATCAAACCAAAAATTAAATCAACTTATTGTTTAGTTATAACCTAAGTTCGGGATGCTGAGTTATTGACTTTGGTTTGATAAAGTTTAAAACAATTTTGCATCACCTCTCGCGGCTTTCCTTGACTTTGGCTAACAAGAGAACTTATTTCCTCCTCAGTAAAAGTCACTCCAGTTTGACTTAGACGATGACTAATAAACTCTTTAATTTTAGCTTCATCCCATAATTTAATCGGAAATTGTTGACAAATTCCCTCGAAAGGTGAATCACCTCCTTTGTTATCAGGAAATAAAACATCAAGGGAACGATTAGCCGCTACTACTAATCTTAAAGGTGGATCGGGACGATTGGCCAACTCTCTTAATTGACTTCTAAGCTGATAGCTGAAATATTTTTGAGTCATATTATCTACCACATCCAATAATAACAGGATTTTGTGTTTTTCTAATTCCCTAGTTAATCTAGTTCCTTTGAGCGGTTTATCGTAATTCGCAGTTATACCAATCTGATTACATAATTCATAATAAAAGTCCTTATCTCCTGCTAATCCTTCTAAGTTTAGATACAAGGGTTGTCGATGCAAATACTCCCTTGCTTGATGGTAAATTCCCCAAAGCAGGGTGGTTTTTCCCGTTCCCCTTTCCCCGATAATAGCAGCACTACTGCCGGAATTTAAAACCTCAAAAATATCTTTAATTTCTTGTTCCCGTCCAAAAATCTGCTGAATTTCTTCAATACCTCCGGAAGTGGGTTTAAAAGGATTATGGGCATTTTTTTGGGGTTGTAATTGCGGAAAATATTTAAAAATAGTCTGAACTGGAATCGCTCTTCCTCCTAAATCAGTAAACTCATCTCTGGTTTTATTCACCACTCCGCACACTTTCCCCGTGCGTAAATTTAACAGAGGTGAACCACTAAAACCGGGTTGTACTTGCCCTAATTTAAACTTGATTAAGGGGTTTTCATCCCCCGTTAAACCTATATACTCAAAGTCACTAGGATCACCGTTCGGATAATCGTTGGTATAGCCGAAAGTGTATAATTTATCTGTTAATTGTAAATCGTGATCAAAATCGACATATTTGTGATCTAAAGACGAGTTTAATTGTAAAAGAGCCAGATCGATCCCGTCTAGATTCGGTAAGTTGATAATTTTAGCCCCAGAAATTTGACCTTGCCAAATTATCTCGATAGTCTCGCGATTATCCCGCACATCTTTCACCACATGAAGACAGGTCAAAATTAACCCTTGTCCCACAAAAAAGCCTGTTCCTGACCCATAGATTAACTTTAACCTGACAGTGTACGGAGGTAGAGATTCCGGGGTAAGCATTTAATCAATTTATCCTCCCCATTCTAGGGTAATTTTTAAATTTCCCTTTCCTTCACCTTCCACAATTAAAGCGGTTAGTTTACCAGATTTTACCCTGACTTCTACCCCAAATTCTACGGTGGCCTTTTTGGGCTGCACTTTACTTATCGTAGCAGCGATCGATTCAGTAACTGCCTCAATTGTATCAGCCACACTTTGAAAGTCAAATATTTGATCGGATACTTCCCGTTCACCACCGAAACTTCTCGCTTCCACTAACATGGTGACATTTTCTTTAACTTTAACTGAAATAATCTCAGATTTAGATTCTGGCATAAGGCTCCTTCAATGACCCATTTATGGTTTTCTCGATTGCTTCTCGGACAAACTTATAGCGGAAGTAAAAAGGCTTATATATATTTCGGCACAGATTCCCATTATACTAGAAAGTATAGGTCAAATCGAGGGATTTTGTCAAGTCTTTTTTGCCATTAATCTATTTGTGCCACGCAACGGAGGGGGTTATAAGGAATGAAACCCCGATAGAGACAGACATTACTGCGATTTTTGTCAATTGTTTTCGCTCTAGAACGAACTAATCAATTAAGTCTCTTGCCAGATCAGGATTTAGTCAATTTATGCCCCTATATCGAACCATACCAAGTAACGAAGAACCTTCTTTTTCCCCTTCTTGAATCGCCGATTTCGGGACAATGACGACGTTAACCGATTCTTCGACTTCGTTGAATAGTTCTAAAACATATCCTTCCTCACCCCGCTTCGGATGGGCAACTATATCGACAAGAATCGCCGAATCACCCTGCTTAAGATTGTATTCGGGAACGTCGCGGGCTAGGGTCACTTCTTCGTATAGTTGCGCCATGGTTTATTTTTCCTTTCGGGGTTTGAGGGTGATAAATTGAAATTGATGATCTAGGTTTCGTTTTAGCCAAATCGTGACAACGGATAGGCGAACTTGATTACTGCTGATTAATTCGCCCTCGACTCGATCGAAGGTTCCCTATTCGATTCACCGATCAAGTGTATTAATTGATATTGTTTCAAGTTTTTTTTGGGGTTGTAATTGCATAATTTTTTTTTAAAATAGTCTAGACTAAAAAGGCTTATATATATTTCGGCACGGATTCCCATTATACTAGAAAGTATAAGTCAAATCGAGGGATTTTGTCAAGTCTTTTTTGCCATTAATCTATATAATTGTCGGGCTGCTCACCGGTCATTGTCCTGAAAAAAATTATGCCCCGGTTTGTCAAACAGTCCTAAGTAGGTGGGTGGAATTAAATATAAGATGAACGTAGGTTGGGTTGAAGCATGAAACCCAACACCCGCATGGGTTACGCTACCGCTAACCCATCCTACAAATAATTGTGCCTCCCTACTTGTGTGCAGCGGTTAATCAAGTCAGTCCCGATGAAAAAATTTTCACCCCCACAGATGAAAGAGGTTTCTTTCCCTACACCCCACACCCTACACCCTCTTTCAAGTCAGGACAGGAGGCAAAAAGGGAATCATTGGACAGAAAGAGGCGATGGGATGTTATTATTTAAAGCCGATTCCCCGGAAGCAGCCGAATTGATCATCGGGCAGCATCCCCTGGCGAATAGTAGTGGAATAGGCTATTAAAGGAGTGAACCCTGTGCAAATATTCACAACAATCCCCGGTTTACGCACTTTTTTGGCTGATTATCGCCATGATCATAGTATTGCCCTCGTGCCAACCATGGGCGCTCTCCATAAAGGTCATGCTAGTCTAATTCGACGCGCAGTGACGGAAGCGGAGGTAACTGTGGTCAGTATTTTTGTTAATCCTCTACAATTTGGCCCCACAGAGGATTTTTCTCGCTATCCCCGCAGCCTTGACAGCGATCGCCAATTGTGTGAATCTTTGGGAGTTGCTGCTATTTTTGCTCCCAGTGCAGAAACTTTAGGAATTGGTAATTCTGAGGAGATAACCGCAGTTGTTCCCCCGATTTCTCTGACTAGCGGGTTATGTGGTGCTTTTCGTCCGGGACATTTTCAGGGAGTAGCCACAATTGTCACCAGGTTATTTAATATAATTGCACCGACGATCGCCTATTTTGGCGAAAAGGATGCCCAACAGTTAGCGATTATCCGGCAATTAGTCAGGGATTTAAATTTAGCGATCGAGATTCGCGCTTGTGCTACAGTGCGAGAAACATCGGGATTAGCAGTTAGTTCTCGCAATCAGTATCTATCGGCCGCAGAAAGGGAAAAAGCGACAATTATCGCCCAAAGTTTGCAATTAGCTCTCGAAAGTTTTCGTTTAGGGGAAAGACAAAGGGAAAAACTACTGGCTATTGTGCAAAAAAATCTCGACAGAGTACCAGAATTTCGCTGTCAGTATCTGGATTTAGTCCATCCCCAGAGTTTACAACCGATCGAGCAGATCGAGACAGAGGGCTTGTTAGCGATCGCCGGATCGATCGGTCAAACCCGTTTAATTGATAATATTATCTTGCGTCAACGTCGGGCAGTTATCGCTATTGATGGGCCTGCTGGAGCGGGAAAATCGACAGTAACGCGCTTAGTAGCGGAAAAATTGGGGTTAACCTATCTCGATACCGGTGCGATGTATCGCGCGGTGACATGGTTAGTGGTGAATTCCGGTCTGGATTTGTCCGCAGAAGCGGCCATCGCCGAGTTATTATCTTTAGCGAAGATAGAGATAATCCCCGCCGATAATCCCGAAAATGTGACTATAGTGAAGATTAACGGGCAAGATGTGACTTTAGAGATTCGCTCTCCCGCAATTACCTCGCAAGTGTCCAGAATTGCCGCTCAAAAAGCGGTGCGACAGCAGTTAGTCACCCTGCAAAGACAGATGGGAATGTCGGGGGGAATAGTCGTCGAAGGTCGGGATATTGGTACTAATGTTTTCCCAGAAGCGGAATTAAAGATTTTCTTGACAGCGACACCCGAAGAAAGAGCGAGAAGGAGATTAAAAGACTTAGAAGCGCAGGGAAATGGGGGTATTAGTCTCGCAGAATTAACCCAAGAGATTGAAAAAAGGGATTATTTGGATAGTAATCGCTCCCTAGCACCCCTGCGAAAAGCTGCAGATGCGATCGAAGTTAATACCGATCATCTCAGTATTACAGAAGTCACGGAAAAAATCATTGCTCTTTATCATCAAGGAGAAGAAAATCAATGGAGAAGCCTCTAGTTTTTTTAGATACTGATGTTTTGATTTCTTATCTACGAGGAGATCTTGCCAGTGTGCATTTATTTGATCGAGAAATACTCGATCGCGTTTGTCTTGCTATTAATGCGATCGTTTTACAAGAGTTATTATTTTTGGCAGAAGTTCGTAATCATCCTGAAATAGTCGATCGGATTCAAGAAAAGGTGACTATCTTGGATTTTGATTTAGTAAAACTTGATCAATATTGGCAAAATGCTAGAGATATTCGCAATATTTTGGTACACTCGAATGATGTTTTAATTTTAAGTAGTGCCGCTAATTGTGATTATTTAGTTACCTATGATCAAAAACTTAAAAAAGCCTCTAGTTATCTATATAACTCTAAACCGATGGTAGTAACACCTGAAGAATTATTAGCTCAACTTGAAAGTAAAGTTTAGTGTAAAGGTTGACAAAATTGAAAATCTATTTAGATACAGGTGTTTTTATTGATTACCTGAGTCCCTTGATCTTGGGAGGAATAAATTTACGTCCTACAAATCGCCGTGGTCGCACTCCTGCTCAACTATCTCAAGATGCCGAAAGTGTACTTAAAAAAATCGCTTCTTCACACTTAGCAGCAACATCCAGTCTGACCTACTATGAAGTCGAAGAAGCACTATTTAAGCAATTTACTTCTGTGACTATAGGGATGGAAAATGCTAGTAACTTTAGGGTTTTAGCTGCTCGTTCAATTGTAGTGCAAACTTTTAATGTAGTGAGGTTTTTCGGAATCACTGCTCTCGATCTTACTTCTACAATCGTAGAATTACAATTAAATTGTTTGGAACTACAAATGAGAGGTATTAGAGCTGCTGATGCGCTCCATGTAGCGACGGCTATTCACTTTAACGCAGAAGTATTTATTTCAGTAGATGAAGATTTGCTGAAACTCAATACATTAATTACTAATAATCAAGGAAATGCTATTAATTTTTGTGATACTGATACGGCTTTGTTACTTATATAATTTTATCAAGTTTGTTTGGGTTCCCTAATGTAAATTCTAGGTGATAATCATCACAAAAACTTATGCTTATAAATTCCCTTACTATCAAATCTATCTGTTTAACGGTAATTTCCTTGATAATTCTTGGCAGTCCAGCTATATCTTTAGCCGATCACAGATCACCAATAACTTTAGCTGCTAGGGATTTATCAACCCAGCAACAGGGAAAAAAAATTATTCTTAATGGTCGTTCTTTGCCCGTTTCTTGGCGACAGTGGACAGCAGCAAATAGTACCAGAATCGCCATGGGTGACACGGGAGCAAGACAATTATTTGGCATGGATTTTCTTAGCACAAATGATCCAAAAAAGCAACCGATAAACTGGTTTAATTTACAAACTTTATCAGCTAATTTGATCAATTCCGATCGCTGGCTGGACGTTACGGATATTTTACTAACCATGGGGGCAACAACCACTATTAATGGCGATAGTTTAACTATTAACTTTCCTGCTCCTCAGATTCAAGATATTCAGCTAGAAAATTATGGAGCAGTACAAAGGATTATTATTCAACTCGATCGCCCGACCTTTTGGCAAGTCAGTCAGGCAAAAAATGAAGCTGTGATTACTCTAGAAGGAAATGCCCAACAATCCCTTATCTCTAGGTTTCAACCCCAAACTATCAGCAACAGTAATCAAAATAACGATGAAGATGATCTAGGAAACTCCAATAATAACTTACCCACTCAGATCACTTCCTTAGAAAATAATGGGGTGATCAGTCGTTTAAAAATTAACCTTCCCACTGCCTACGGATTACAGATCAGCAGTGTGGCTAATCCTCCCCGAATTATCATTGATTCTCGTCCCGATGCTATGGATGAAAAGCGCATTGTTTGGCAACCAGGGTTAATCTGGAATCAAAAATATATCCAGTTAGACAAAGATTGGTTTCCCGTGACTTGGTTAGAAATCGATCCCAGAAATCCTCAGATAACTATTAAACCAATTACCGCTAATTCCACCTCAGTGCGCGGCACTAATCCCCTGATCATGATTAATAGCGAAAGTAACGCAGTAGCGATGATTAATGGCGGCTTTTTTAATCGTAATAATCAGTTACCTTTGGGAGCAATTCGTGTGGATGGCAAATGGTTATCTGGACCAATTTTAAACCGAGGAGCGATCGCATGGGATAATCGTGGTAAAATCAGGATCGATCGCCTGAGTTTAGAGGAAACTCTCATTACTGCCACCGGACAACGTTTTCCCCTAACCCATTTAAATAGTGCTTTCCTGACAGCCGGCTGCAGTCGTTATACTCGCGATTGGGGGAGTAATTATCATCCCCTCACCGAGCGCGAAACCGGGTTAGTCGTGCAAGGCGATCGCGTGACGGAGAAATTAAATAATCTTTTGCCACAGGACAGTATCGCCATACCGGAAAACGGCTATTTAGTCATCTGCCGAAAGACAGATATTAATTTAAATATTGGTGAAAGAGTCAACCTCGATAGCGTCACCCTACCGAGAGATTTTGCTGATTATCCCCAGATTTTAGGTGCTGGCCCCCTATTATTGCAGAATGGGCGCATAGTTTTGGACGGAAATGCCGAAAAATTTAGTCCTGCATTCCAAAATCAACAAGCTTCCCGCAGTGCGATCGCAGTCAGCCGAGAAGGAAAAATTTTGCTAGTGGCTATCCATAATCGCGTCGGGGGAAGGGGGGCAACTTTAGGCGAATTAGCCCGAATTTTGCTGTTAATGTCGGCAAAGGACGGTTTAAACCTAGATGGGGGTAGTTCCACCGGGATAGCCTTGGCGGGTTATCTGCTCGATCGCTCTGCCGTTACCGCCGCAAAAGTCCATAATGGAATAGGGATATTTTTATCCCCGTCTCCTTGAAAAGTGTGAAAACAATGGATAATAGCGACTGGATTAAACAATTGCTGCTGATGGGTATTGGTACTACTTCCATGGTGGCAGAAAAGATCAAAGAAGTGAGCGACGAATTAGTAAAAGACGGTAAAATCAATTCCGATCAGGCTAAAAACTTTGTCGATGATCTGATGACACAGATGAAGTCTGAACAAGGGAGCTTCGAGAATAACTTAGAACGCTATATCCGCAATATCTTGCAGGATTTAGGGGTTCCCCGACAATCGGAAATGGATGAACTGCGGGGAAGGATTGATAGATTAGAACGGCAGGTGAGAGACTTAGAGAATAAACTCTGGCGTTAGGGAACTATGAAATCAATGCGCGAAATCTTGCTCAGTTTTGCTATTATTGCGGTTTGTGGCTTATTTTTAATCGTTGCTTCCCTCTTTGGTGGAGGGGAAAAAAACCATGCGATCGCCGCAGAAATCGCTCCACCCGCTATCACTCAAACTATTAATAAGGAAATCATCTCCATGGATTTAGATCAAGCAGTCACCACCGATTCGGGACTAAAATACATAGATATCGTGGAAGGAACTGGAGAAAGTCCTCAAAAAGGTCAAAAAGTGACTGTTCACTACACGGGAACCCTGACAGACGGCAAAAAATTCGATAGTTCCAAGGATCGCAATCAACCTTTTACCTTTACCATTGGAGTTGGTCAAGTGATCAAAGGATGGGATGAGGGAGTCGCATCGATGAAAGTCGGTGGGCAGCGTACCTTAATTATCCCCCCAGAATTGGGTTATGGTGCGCGGGGTGCCGGTGGGGTAATTCCTGCCAACGCGACTTTACTTTTCGATGTGGAATTGTTGGGAGTTAAATAGGTTTTTCCTCTGATTTTTCACTTTTACCCGCATCGATCCCGAATGCGGGTTTTTTGACAAATTGCCAGAAGCTAAGGGTAAAATCAGGAAGATTTAGTAAATTCTAGACCGTTTTCGCTACCGTAACGTTCCATAAAACGCATAAAACGATCCCACTCTGCGGGAGAATTGAAAATAACCGTAGCTTCGATCGCCATGGGTTTACCGTTGATAAATTTGCCTTTTACTTTCGTGGTGACGATTTCCCCTTCCTCATCGATGAGATACATCCCCGTGATTTCCTCGGTTTGTTGATCTCCCAGGATAGTCGGTTGCTTAAAATAAAATTCTGCCGATCCCTTCTCTCCCGTTTTAGTGCGACTTAAGCGGATATCGGGAACAACAGGTTCTTTTAACCCCCTGGAAAACTGAATTTCTGCCATTACTTTTCTTTATCCTTCTCATAAAATAGACATTTCTAGATCATCTCACACCAAGTCGCAAGTAAAAAGCAGATGGGACAGCATAAGCTCAAAATATCAATACCAATATCATTTTTCCTTATTCGTAGCAGGCCTATCCATTAGTCATACTAAATCCTATTTAAAAGGTATAGGAGAGTGGAGAGTGGGGAGTGGGGAGCAGGGAGCGGGGAGCAGGGAAAAACAATCCATAACTTGGGAGTTAATCACACTATTAAAAACGGATTCGGTGTCACATCTTTCTTAACACAAAATTTGACAAAAAGACAAAAGTATGCCAAGTGGCTCAAGTTGCTTCTCTGGAGGTAACTAATTTGATGGAATAGTTCCGGCGTTCTAGTCGGTCGTTAATTTCCATGCCCTCTATAATACAGCCCCTGTCAGGGTTCTGTCCCTTCTCAATTAAAACTTTTTATTGCGCTGACTAATTACGCGTGTTTTAGCTTACTTGTGTCCTTAAATACTTCTTTTACTGCGTCAAATCACACAAGTCTTTGTATAAAGGCTGTATGCTCATAGTCAGACTAAATTAAATTGTTGCCATTGCTTCCCGCTTCTGATCTAGACTAGGTTGAGATTTGTCAAAGCTAATTGCAAAAGTAATCTTTTACAGCCCATGTTTTTTAAGTCTGTTAGCACGCTATGTCTATCCTAAACAACGAAAATCTTAAGCTGGAAACTCTCAACCTGTCTCAAAAATACCAAAAAACAGCCTTCTGGCAGAGGGGTTGGGGGTGAGGGCAATTAACCATCTCTGCCATTACCTTTGAAAAATTTGACTTAAACAAATTATGAATAGATATGCAGTCTATTAGCAGTTATCTCAACAGTGAGATACGAAGTTTCTGGTTTTAGAGAACGGCGGAACGTCGGAATATTATCTGATCGTCCAGAGATGATGACAAATACCTCCATACTTCATCTTTATTATAAACGCTATAATCTGAAAGTTGTTGCCAGTTGCTCATCATGAAAAAACTTGCTTATTCATTGCTCCCCCTGGGGATTACTGTGGGACTTTGCCTAAACATTGCCCCTGCTTCCGCTGGTTTGATGGTACGAAATCTCATTCCCGACGCTGCTCTTTCTATTGACGGCTTCGGAAGCACCTCCAACAACGGAGTTATTAAAGCCAATATACCCACAGGTTCTACTATTCAGAGGGCTTATCTCTATGCCGCTTCCGTCTGGAAGAACCCAGTTAACGGAGTAAATTTTCATGGGAATGCACTTTCCGTGGGTTCGGGAATTACTCTTGCTCCCCAATGGGACAACAAGGCTACTACTGTTCTTTGGGATGTTACTGATATCATCAAGTCCAGTTTTACGGGAGGACTCCAAGACTTTAATATCGTTGAGAATGGCGATAACGATGGTGCGGTTCTTGTCGTTGCCTATAGCAATCCTTCTACCCAAGGTTTTACCTCGGTTATCTTGGACGGGGAACTGTCCACCACAGGAGACACGAGCCAGTTTGATTTTGCCAGTCCTTACACTAGCGGAGATTTTCTGGTTTCACTCGCCTCTAGTTACAGCATTCAACCGAGTGGGCAATTCACCCAGATTGATGTAACCACTAATTCGACCAATAATCGACGATTGACCACGAGTGCAGGAGGGGCGGATGACCGCACTACTGGTGAACTCTCAGCAGATGGAAACTTAATAACTGTTGGGGGAATAGGTGATGACCCTGCCAATGTCGACCCAACCGCTCAACCTGATGTCACTAATCCAGATGACGAATACTACAACCTCGCTCTTGGCAACAGCGCTAATTCTGCCCCTTTTATCTCGGCGGGAGATAAATACCTGCGCTTAAAAACAGCGAACCCCAGTAATGACGATAATGTTTTTGGAATGTTTATCACCAGTGGATTTAAGATCACTGTCACTCCCGTCCCCGAACCATCCATGACACTGGGTATTTTCGGTATCGGTGCCATCGGTATCTTACTATCTCGCCTTGGTAAAAAATCCTAAGCTGCCCGCGAATTTAAATTGCTTGTTGAGATTAGGCAAGAGTGTCTCTTGCCTCCTACTCCCCTCTCCCGTTCTGAAAGAGGGGTTGGGGGTGAGGGCAATTAACCATCTCTGCCATTACTCTTGAAAAATGGTATAATACTAAATCTGGTTATTAAAGACTGATTATTCATTCCCCCTTTTGCATGAGTGCCTCTTGCATGAGTGCCTGTCCTGATATGTAGCCTATACTCAACGGATTTAGTATCAATCACCCCCTCAAGACTCTCGGACTGCAATCAGTGGCAAAATCAAGGCTATGATCGATCACTGATAACCAATAACTGAGATGAGATGGTTTTATTAGAAGCAGCGGTTCATTCTTCCCTACGCGCTTTTTTACGGGAACAAGGGCGCTTTTACTGGTCTCATCATCTCACTATGGCGCGACTGGTGGCTAGAGCTTTACGCCTAAAACGTTCCTCTCTCATACAAACTGGAACTACTCTCATCCGTTATTGTCTCAGTTATCTCACCCCGGCTCTTTTAGCTGATACACCTGTTCTAATTGTTGCCCCGGAGTCAGAAGTCAACCTACTGTTAGAAGTGGAAATCCCCCATCTGCAAGCATGGTTACAAACTCAGCGAGATATCCTCAAAAGTGATCGCTTTCCCGCTAATTTTACCGGTTTACTCCTCACCACACCCCAACAATGGTTAGAGGATAAATTGGACAATCTCGGTCATTTTCCCCAGAATATCCCGACGATAATCGATCGAGCCGAAGATTTAGAAACTTGTCTAGTAGATTATCTCACCGTCACCATTACTCCCGAACAGTGGTTCGCTTTAGGGTCAGCATATCCCCACCATAGAGAGGTTATAGACTTAATTAAAGCACAACTTGGCCAAAGTATTCTTGGTCATCCAATTAATCCCTATAATTGCTATCTTATTGATGCCAAAGAAAAAGAATATATAATTGCTCTCCTCCAACGCTTGGATCAAGACTTAGCCACTGATTCTGCTTGGCAACTTTTAGCGGCAAAAATCCCCGAGCATAATTATCTCCTCTGGACATCAGTAGATCGAGATCGAGAAGAATTTACCCTAAAAATCAGTCCTTTGGAGGTGGCTAGTTTTTTCAAACCGATTTGGCAGCAACAACCCTTTGTTTTAATCGGCAGTTTTTTAGATAGCGAAAAATCCGCTAATTTATACCGTCAAAATCAGGGTATCGGAGAAATTTTAACTCTAAAGTTTGCAGCCGATCGCGAAAGTGAATATATTCATTTATATCTACCCGATCGCATCAGCGCCCCCAACACACCCGAATTTCAACCGATGTTATTAAAGCAAGTGCGGGAATTAGTTAGTGCTAATCATACCAGTGAACAACCGATAGTAATCCTCATTGAAGATGTTCCCCTCAAGGCACAAATTGCTACCCAAATCGCAGCCGATTACGGTTCGCGAGTGCAAGTGGAAAAAACTGAGATTAATAATAATACTATTCTGGTTTGTGGTTGGCAATTCTGGCAAACCCATCAAGAAAAATTTCCGACTCCCAGTTTATTAATTATCGCTACTTTACCCTTACCATCCCCCGAAAATCCTCTCGTTGCTGGCAAAATTGCTTACTATAAACGACAACATCTCGACTGGTTTCGTGCCTATCTTTTACCCACAGCAGTGAGAGAAATTCAGCAATCTGTTCAGTCTCTCCGGGAGTGTCAAGGTTGTGTGGCTGTCCTCGATAATCGTGTCAATGCTCGCAGTTATGGCCGACAAATTCTCTCCGCTTTAGAACCCTATGCTAAAGTTAATTATCTCGATCAACAATTTTTTCAAGATAAAGATTAAATCAGTTATCAGTTATCAGTTTACTGATAAAATCTCCCCCAGAGCCATATTTCCAAATGTCTAAATAACGATGGTAAAGATATTTTTGCTTGTCGGGTAACTTTTCTAAAACAGGTTTTAAGCTGGTTGCTAAGGGATATAAACCACTATACAAAGCTAAATTAAAATAATGTCCCGTCCAATCAATAAAAGGACTGATACCTACTTGCGGAATCATCGGTAAAACTAATTGAGGATTAACCAAAGGCAAAGTTTTTGAGAGGGAAGAAAACTGCACCACATCCTGTAAAAACGGTTTTAATACCTCATCTCCCAACTTATCCATTACCCGAAAAACTCCACTCATTAAGTCATTAATTTGATTGGGATTAGGGTTAGCATATATCTGGACACTCATGGTTTTTTGAAATAGCCACGTTACCGATATATTAGGTTGATATGGTTGTAAAAGGGCTAAATCTTCTCGGTTTAAAGCATCGATTTGTAAAGCTTCCTCGATGGCGAAAGTTAGCCTTTTTAAATGCCTGACCATTGCCCCAAAACCACCAAAACTTACCGGAGATTGACTACCGCTACTATCTCCCACTGCCAGAATTCTTGACCAAGGCATCTTTAAAGGACTTTGACGATAGGCAGGGAAAAAACCCGCTAGAAAACGCTGAAATTTTACCGCTTCTAAATCCACCTTTTGATACTCCGGCAGTAATCTTAAATACTCCTCCATCAAAAATTCTAAACTAAAGCGATCGGGATGGGTATCGAGATAGGTAAATAAATAAGTTGTCCGACCATCCCTAGCGGGAAATGCTTCCCAAAAGTATTGACATTGGTGCAAGATTGGGGTAAAAGAATAAATCAAATCACCAGTTTCATTACTGGGAAAACCCTGACCGCAACTACCCACCACTAAACAAACTCCATCCGGTTTTTCTCCTTTTCTTGCCTGTTTTGCAATTGCTGAAAAATGACCCATGGCATCGATTAATAAACGGGTTTTTAAAGTTACTTCTCCCGTTTTAACCATTACTCCATCGGCATGAACAATCGCTCCGCTAAACCCCGAATTTTCTAATAACTTTCCTCCCGCTTGCAAAAACTTAGTTTTTAAAGTCTCTAGCAAATAAACCGGATCAACACCGATATTTAAAATATCTCTGACCCAAAGCTCATAACCTTGATAAAATCCCACCCTCCCAGGATTATATTCCGTCGCTATCGCTTGATTTAATTCTGCTTCGGTCAATAAATCTAACTCTAAAAAACTGCTTAACTCTAAACGTGAAATATTCCACTCCTGCTCACGACCGCGCAGAATACCTCTTTCTAATAATGCCACACGCCAGCCCCTGGTTTGCAAAGCAGCCCCGATAAAAATTCCCAGGGTTCCCCCCGCAATAACTAGATCAAAATCCGTCTCTCCTAAAGATTCTTGACTTTGATTAATTACCGTGGGAATAACTGGATTTTCTAAGCGCAAAGCTTGCCAAGCTCGATCGCTGGCTCGCAATTGTTGTAAACTCTGAGGAGATACTCGATCGAGTAAAGATGCAACTAAAGACATAATCTTATATCAGTTATCAGTTATCAGTTATCAGATGTGAGTTTTCAGATGTGAGTTTTCAGTTATCATACTAAATCCGTTGAGTATAGGTTACATATCAGGACAGGCACTCATGCAAGAGGCACTCATGCAAAGGCGAGAATAAATAATCAGTTTTTAATAACTGGATTTAGTATCAGTTCACTGTTTACTGTTTACTGATCACTGAAAAAAGCTCCCTTCTAGCCGTTTCCTAACGGCAGAGACTGGCCACCGCACCATTAAGATAACTGCTCTATACGAGAAACCTATTTAGATTGGAAAAACTTTTTTCCTTCTTCAAAGAGTTTATTAATATCCTTGAGAGAAACTCCGAAAATTGCCAAAACTCCCGTAAAGACTAACAAAAAACCGATAAAACTATTCCGATCATAGAGAAATAAACCCACCAAAACGATAAAATAGGGAGAGAGAATTTTACTAATATTTTCAACTACAGTAACTACCTCTGGCGGGGGAGTCTCAACAAGATTAATATCAGTTTTATCCTGATCTGGTTCGAGATTTTGCTTAATCGAAAACATCACCTCCTGTAGGTCTTTTACCTCCGGTGGGTTCGGTTCTTTCGCTGGTTTGCCAAACATTGTTAACTCCCTCGCCAATTTATCCATATCCTCTATGGTAGCCAAAAAGAGGGCAAGCGGGAAAAGCGCGAGCAAGTCGAGAAATTCTCAGCGCAATTTTCCTTATAACCCCCTCGGCCTCGGCTGCTATAATCAGAGGAACAACTCCCAAGTTCGTTAACGGTACAAAAAAACTATGAATACCAGTCCAGACCGTGTGATTATCTTCGATACCACCCTTCGAGATGGGGAACAGTCCCCGGGTGCCGCTTTAAATGTGGATGAGAAGCTAACCATAGCGCGCGCACTGGCAAGACTGGGAGTTGATGTCATTGAAGCGGGTTTTCCCCACGCTAGTCCGGGGGACTTTGATGCGGTGCAGAAAATTGCCGCCAGCGTCGGCAGCGAAGCTGATAGCCCGATTATTTGCGGATTAGCCCGCACTACCCAAAAAGATATCAAATCTGCCGCCGATGCGCTCAGACCGGCCGCCAAGCCCAGAATTCACACCTTCCTAGCCACATCTGATATACATCTCCAATACAAACTTAAGAAGACTCGTCAGGAAGTTCTTGAGATTGTGCCAGAAATGGTGGCCTATGCCAAATCCTTCCTTAATGATGTGGAATTTTCCCCCGAAGATGCCGGCCGCAGCGATCCCGAATTCCTCTATCAAGTCCTCGAAAGAGCGATCGCCGCAGGAGCCACCACCGTTAACATTCCCGATACCGTCGGTTACACCACCCCCAGCGAATTTGGGGCTTTAATCCGTGGTATTAAGGAAAATGTCCCCAATATCGACCAAGCGATTATCTCCGTCCATGGTCACGATGATTTAGGGTTAGCCGTGGCTAATTTCCTCGAAGCAGTTAAACATGGCGCTCGTCAGTTGGAATGTACCATTAACGGCATCGGTGAGCGCGCCGGTAATGCTTCCCTAGAAGAATTGGTGATGGCCCTTCATGTCCGGCGCTCCTATTTTAATCCTTTCCTCGGTCGTCCAGCAGAGTCCACGGAACCTTTAACCAAGATCAACACCAAGGAAATCTATCGCACTTCTCGCCTAGTTTCTAATCTTACCGGCATGATCGTGCAACCGAATAAGGCGATCGTCGGTGCTAACGCTTTCGCACACGAGTCGGGAATCCATCAGGACGGGGTGTTAAAACATAAACTCACCTATGAGATTATGGACGCAGAATCGATCGGTTTGACCCATAATCAGATCGTCCTCGGTAAACTCTCTGGCCGCAACGCTTTTCGCTCTCGTTTACAGGAATTGGGTTTTGAGCTTTCGGAAACGGAACTTAATAACGCTTTCATCCAGTTTAAGGAAATGGCCGATCGCAAAAAGGAAATCACCGATCGCGATCTAGAAGCTATTGTTAACGATGAAATCGATACGGTTCCCGATCACTTCCGCCTCGAATTAGTACAAGTGTCCTGTGGAAATAGTGCCAGACCCACGGCCACGGTAACGATTCGCACTCCCGACGGTAGCGAGTTATCCGATGCGGCCATTGGTACAGGGCCAGTAGATGCTCTCTGCAAAGCGATCGATCGAGTGGTGCAGATT
This sequence comes from Microcystis sp. M_QC_C_20170808_M9Col, assembly GCF_007095495.1. Classification (NCBI taxonomy): domain Bacteria; kingdom Bacillati; phylum Cyanobacteriota; class Cyanophyceae; order Chroococcales; family Microcystaceae; genus Microcystis; species Microcystis sp. M_QC_C_20170808_M9Col. The sequence goes on from NZ_SFBZ01000244.1 coordinate 26,029, forward strand.
CCGAACGAATTAATCTCTTTCTCGGTGCGGGAAGTTACCGAGGGAATCGATGCTTTAGGAGAAGTGACTATCCGTCTCCGTTACGAAGGACGCACCTATTCTGCTCGCGCGGCCGATACCGATATTATTGTTGCCTCCGCTCGTGCCTACGTCAGTGCCTTAAACCGTCTCCACGTCGCACTGCAGCAGAAGGAAAAAACCCCCGAAATGCTACAAGTCTAGATAGGGTGTTAGGGTGTTAGGGTTTTAGGGTTTTAGTTCCCACATTCCGCACCCTGGTCGTTGAAATCAAAAGTTGCTCTAGCCCTTGTATAGTAAGACTTTTAGCGATTACTAAGAATTATGAAGTGTCACACTCTAGTCAGCGATCGCCAGCTT
>NZ_SFBZ01000245.1:0-40155 GCF_007095495.1 Microcystis sp. M_QC_C_20170808_M9Col
GCTTCGCTTCAACCGCGCATTTACCAATGTATCTAACTTCCCTAAGTTTGTCAACCCCTTTTGGCAAAATTTTTTGATCTTTTTTCTATCCCTTGCTACATCAGCCTTTCAGACCTTAGTCTTTTTTGCTAGTCCCTTGATTAGAACTGGCGGTGCAGATATTTTAGTTTATTTGTACTAAATATTTTCCTCAATTTAATTTTTTATTCAATCCCTCTCGATCGCTGGGGCGATTTTGGGGTATGGTTCTTTGAGAATCTATCTTCTGATCGGAAAGCTCTCATGTCTCGCCGCGCTGCTTTACAATCCTATTTACTGGTGCGTTTACTCCTAGCTCCCTTGATGTTATGGACGATCGTGACGGTGGTTTTTCTGCTGATGCGTGTTGCCCCCGGTGATCCCACGGATGCGATTTTAGGCAACCGCGCCCCTGAAAGTGCCAAAAATGCCCTAAGAGAACAATTAGGACTGAATAAGCCCCTATTTTTCCAGTACCTAGACTATATTTTCCACCTAATGCGTCTCAATTTAGGAGACTCTTTAACCAGTAAGGGGGTGACGGTATGGGAGATTATCGCTAAACATTTTCCAGCGACGGTGGAACTAACTTTTTATGGAATGCTAATTGCGGTGATAGTGGGAGTCGGATTGGGAATTATCACCGCTTCCCGTCCGAATACTCCCTTAGATGCGGGGGGACGTTTATTTGGACTGATAACCTATTCCTTGCCGATTTTTTGGGTGGGAATGCTCTTACAGCTAATTTTTGCGGTACAGTTGCGCTGGTTTCCCTTGGGGACTCGTTTTCCTTTGAGTGAAACTCCACCCCAGACAATTACGGGTTTATACACCCTTGATAGTCTGATGACTCTACAACTAGATAAGTTGCCCACAGCTTTGTATTATCTAGCCTTACCTAGTTTTACTCTCGGCATTCTCTTGAGTGGGATTTTTGAACGGATGGTGCGAGTTAATCTGAAACAAACTTTGCAAGCGGACTATGTAGATGCGGCCAAAGCGAGAGGAATACCTGAAAAAACGATTATGATCGCCCATGCGCTGAAAAATGCCCTAATTCCCGTAATTACTGTCTTAGGATTAACTTTTGCGGCTCTTTTAGGTGGTGCAGTCTTGACGGAAGTTACTTTTTCTTGGCCGGGTTTGGGAAATCAGTTATATCGCGCGATTTCTCTGCGGGATTACCCAACAGTACAGGGATTAATGGCTTTTTTTGCGACAATAGTGGTTTTTGCCAGTATTTTAATCGATTTAATCAATGCTTATGTTGATCCTCGCATCCGTTATTAATCAGGGAGAGGGAATTATGAATTATGAATTATGAAGTGGGGAGGTGGGGAGACCACTACGCAGTTTAAATACCGTACAGCTTGAGATGAGACAACAGCCGTGAAATTGATGTCACAGCTAATAAAAAATGGATCAGGATTGCTTTTTATCTCTAGGTTGTTGTTAGGTGATTGCTGACTGATTAATAATGGTTGAATGTTAATCGGCTTTTCCTTTTAGGGAGACGAAATCGGGCCTATGGGAATTAAGATTGTCAGCATTTTGCGGAGGATGAAAACGATTTCTCACTTCGGGGGGAGTGGGTAAACCCTGTTTCATTTCTGCCACTTTTAAGAGGATCAAATACTCATAAAAAGCTTGCAGAGTACACCAAGCAAAACCAGCTTTACCATCGAGAATTCCTGCCAAGATAAAATACATATAAAACCAACGAAGCAAGGGACGAAAAGGCAATCGTAGAGATAAATCTTTTAAAGCTCTCCGTCTATCTACTTCGGTTTCACCAAAAAATAAATTTTTCCAACTAACACCACCGTTAGCCAACTGATGTAGGGTTTCTGCTGCTTCATCGGTAGAGTAACGATTATGTTTTTCAATCCAACGACTTAAACCTTTACTACAGGTATAGTGGGGATAGGTTTCTTCTAAAAAAGAGGTTTTTCCTCGACATTCTTCCCTTTCCGTGTGACCATAATCGCTAAACCAGACTTGATCTTTTCTAAATAGACGCATTTGATAACGGGGATACTGGGTGCTGCGACGGATCCAAGTTCCCATAAACATAACCCTTTCGGCCACATAAAAACCAGTAAATTCTTTCTGTTGAGTGGCACGCAGACATTCTGCGTAGAGTTGGGGTGTTATCCTTTCATCTGCTTCGAGAATATAAACCCAATCGTATTTAGTCTCGATATTTTCTAACATCCAAGTTCTTTGTTTACCATGACTTTCAAATTGATGCTGAATCACGCGCACTGGATAACGAGAAGCGATCTCTACTGTGCGATCGCTACTATAGGAGTCAACCACAATCACATCATCGGATAGAAGTGCCGATTCCACACAGGCGGCAATATCAATTTCTTCGTTATGGGTGAGAATGTAAATGGAAAACATAGATATATGGTGTTTGATTATACGAAACCCGATCGGGCATTAGTCCTATTGTGTACTGGAAAAAGCGGAATGAAAACCAGTTCATAGAAGAGATTTTCTTAAAACTGCCAGACTGAGCCTATTTTACCCTCGATCGCCATTTTGTCAATATTCCTTAAGTATTACTCGAAAAATTCTTTACCTGAGCTTGTAGAGACTGGCAATGAGCTATTCCCCGCCATGAGATAATAGACGGTGCTTTATGTCTTCAGTAATTTTCGATGACTGCTGTTTCCGAGTGTTTTCGTTCTCTCCGTTCCCAGGGGAATTGTGCCTTAATTCCCTTTATTACTGCTGGTGATCCCGATTTGTCCACTACTGCCCAAGCTTTACGCATTTTAGACCAGGCAGGGGCCGATCTGATCGAGTTGGGGGTTCCCTATTCCGATCCTCTTGCGGATGGTCCGGTTATTCAAGCGGCGGCCACCCGCGCTTTAAATCGGGGTGTCAAGTTGGAAGATGTGCTAGAAATCGTCAAAAATGCTCAGGGAGAGGTGAAAGCTCCCATTATTCTCTTTACTTACTATAATCCCATCTATCATCGCGGGATAGATGTCTTTTTAGACCAAATAAAAGCAGCCGGGGTGAGTGGTTTGGTGGTTCCCGATTTACCCCTAGAGGAAGCGGAAAGTCTGCTGCAACCGGCTGCCGCTAAGGGAATTGAGGTGATTTTATTGGTAGCGCCTACCAGTCCCCCGGAACGAATACAAGCGATCGCCAGGCAATCCCAAGGTTTTATTTATTTGGTTAGTGTCACGGGAGTGACGGGAATGCGGAACCAAGTGGCCACCAGAGTGGAGGAATTGCTCGATTCTATCCGTTCTGTCACCGATAAACCCGTGGGGGTAGGATTTGGCATTTCTGACCCGACACAGGCACTACAGGTGAAAAAATGGGGTGCTGATGCGGTAATTGTCGGCAGTGCCATGGTTAAACGTCTGGCTGATAATTCCCCCGGCGATGGGTTAAAATCCCTCGAAGAATTCTGCCGTAGTTTAAAACAGGCGATTCAGTGAGGGGTTAGAGGTTGTTCTAAGGGAATTCCGGCTGCGGGGCGATCGAGGTATAATCTCTCTGGGATTCCCTTTTCTGCTGGTTTTAACGCTCGGTGGTGGCAGTAGGGATTGTTCCCCTAAAAGAGCATTGTACCTTGTTCTACGGGTGGCGCTCACGAATAAAATTGGTGCGTTACGGCCGATTGTTGATTTTAGTTTTTTGTCCAAAGTAGCAGCCGCAAACACGCACCCTACAATCTACAGACTAAAGATTATTTTCGATTACAATGTCGCCATGGAATAACCCGTAAAATAATCATTAGATTGGGTTAAACGAAGTGCAACCCAACACAAAACATGAAGAATAATAGGGGGATGATGTTGGGTTTCCGTTGTCAATCCAACCTTGCAAGATAGGCGTACTGCTACGCAGTGCCTTCGGCATCGCACCTGATACCTTAATAGCTAAGTTGCTTGTTTGCCAAATTCAGGAACAACCAGGTTGACTTCCTTCGAGTTGTAACCAAATGCTTCTACCTGAGACTTGATCAAATCAAGAGCATCATAATAAGCAAGGCTTTGTCCTTTATAGAAAGAAGAGTCCTCTCCTTTTATGTCAGCTTCGTTAATTTTTGCGAGGGATTCATTGTACTTTTCTTTGAGAATAAGTGCATGATCTTTGATAAAGTTAACAGATTCTGTATTCATAGTCCTCTCTCCTTGAGTAGGCCTTCTAGTATAGTCTTTTGCTCGCTCTGCCGATTTATGTCACTTTGCCATTTATCGGGAAGAGCTTTTTGCTGTCTAGGATCAAGATTATCAAAATCAGGTATAAATTTTTGGGGAGCTTCAATCTTTTTTTGATGTTCAGAAATTTGCTTGTTTATAGATTCAATTCCTTTTCGGATTTGAGAGTCTGGCTTTTTGGCATATTCGTTATAGAATCCAGAGTGCTTACCCCCTTGTTTGGCAATATTATATGGGTCATTCACATTAGTCACATCATCCACTTTATCAACAGCCTTAGTGGCTACCAACTGTTGATTCTTCATTATTATACCTCTCCAGAAAAGATTTTTGATAAGCTCTTAGTCAGGGCTTCATCTCTTATTTTGACAATTATTGGAGAGGTCTATTTAGCAGGGTCAGTCCACACTCACCCGCATCAATATAGGAGCGAACAAACTCTATCTGAGTTTCTTGCATCACTTCTGTGGTAAGACGATTTTGCCTAATTGAGTTTTCGGTAAGTTTTAGGGGAATTGTTGGGTTTCCTTGCGTCAACCCAACCTACCAGATCGGCGATCGCCTTGATTTAAATTTGAGAGAGTTCGCGTTCACCCGCTAATTTCAGTGCAGAAGTGGCTTCAGGAATATAGGAAGTTTTCGTTTTAGAGACCATACCTCCCTGTTGTTCCCGTAATTGTTCTAGACGCATGGTACTCCAATCGGTCAGCATCGAGTTACCTAGCCTGGGGGCCAATTTGTTAATTTTCTCGACGGCGGAGATAGCTAATTCATCCATCTGTAGGGAAGCTAGATAGCAATCACAGGCGATGTCTATCTCTCCTAATCGTTCGTGACATTGGCCGGCCATAAACCAAGCGATCGCCATTCCAGGTGGGCCGAGTCTAGTGGCAGAACGATAGATTTTCGCCGCTTCTTCAAATTTATTTTGTTTCAGTAAAATTTCCCCCAGTTGCAGGCGATAACGAGAGTAAAGAGGTTCCATCGCCACCATTTTCTTCGCTCTCTCTTCGGCGAGATCGATATCGCCTAACCAGAGAGCTTCTTTTGTTCGGCTCTCAAAAACCGTCGTCAGATTTTCATGGGCGAAAATTCTTTCTGTCTCGTTTTTACACTCGCGGGTTAGTTCTTCCGCTAGGGATTGACAGATATCCATTTCACGGATAACTGTTTTTTTCTTTCCTTGTACTAAAGGGATAAAAACTGCCGCTCGGTGGAAATTACTTTTAAAAAGCTTGAATTGAAATTCACTTAATGATGACACTAGATGATCCAGTGATTTATCGGCAATCTTTCGCCAATGTTTTGCCGCATCAATATTTCTGAAAACCTTGGCATATAAAATAGTTAACTCTATAGATGATGCCAAAAAAACTTGATCATCGGAAGAAGATTGAGCGACGATATATTCAAAATCTTTTAGATTTTCTTCTGTGCCTATATCTAATTGGCAAAGCAATTTAGCTTTTGCTCGAATGTAGGATAGCTTTGCTAAACTAAAATTCGCAAATGTCACCTCATTTGATCGTTCAGGAACATATTTTAAAATTGCTTTATGAAAACACAGGCTTAATAATAAACTCGTGACTTTTTCTTGAACCGATGAGTGAAGATCTTGATAAGAATACAAATAATCACATAAAGTTTTCCATCTTTCAGTTCTTAACTCTAAAGGTAATTCGATGGGATCATTTACTCCATATTGAAAAAATCCTGTCTCACGAATTAACGAATCTCGAAAAGATATTGGGTGAAGAGTCGTTACGGGATTAATAGTAGATGTGCTGTCAAGCATATTTCTATAAGCGTACTCTATACCGAGAATATGGATAGCACCAGAAGTAAAAGAGCCAAGATCAAGAAATGGGCGATTGCTCCAAGTAATAGGAAAATCGTTGATTGAAAGCATATTTTTCCTTAACAATAAGTTTTTTTACGGGCTGTGGCAATAGTTCTACAGAAGCTTTTATTAGAAAACAATAAATCGTCTCTGTAGAACTATCAATTGTTTTATAGTTTAAAACGAACTCGGTTTACAGCACTGATTCCAACTACAACACCCGCCCGCAACTTGACGTAAAGTTTTAAAAGCGGTGATGCTTTCTGGACCGTCGTTAGCGGCATCGGTGCGAAGCTCGATAATTTCGTCAGTCACCGTGTTTTTGATCTCGTTGATTTTGATGTTAGCCATGAGATGTATTCTCCAAATTTTCGCTAAATGAATGAATCAAATTATTGATTCAAGAAAACAATAACAATTTTTCAACACCAGATCAACTATCAAAATCGAACAAAAAAAACATAGTTGAGTTATTTATGTTCTTTTTGAAAGACTATTTTTTACAAAAACATCATCAAAACCGATTAAACAACGGGCTTCCAAGCTATTTAAAGAAACAAAAATGAGTAATTTATGTACAAAAAACTCTGAACCTGTCTTGTTGGAAGCAAAGAGAACCAACCAAGCTAACTTAATTGAGTTATTTAGGGTTTGCTGAAAAAGTTTGTTGGTGGGGTTAGGAGTCAGGATTCAGTAGCCGGTCGTCGGTCGTTTCAGGCTTTGTTGCCCTCCTTTTTTGTACCAGCTTGTGTACTACAAAAAGGATAATGCCAAGTTTTTGAAGGTCACAATCCTATTTTCGCAGCATGAACATCGGATTTTAACAGGTCAAAAGCCTTATTTTAAAAGGGTTTTACCATTATTCAGCAAGCACTATTTATTTTTTTAATTAACTGGGAATTCTGTTAATGAATAGATTCAGGAATTTTTAAAAGTGTATGTATTAAAAATCGCTTTGTTTGTTTTTATACTGAATAAGCTCACTCAAGAATAATCGGATTATTGGTATTTTATTAATACAATATGTATTAATTTTATAGTTTTATAGTGTACTTAAGCGACATAGCGGATAATTTCCACTTCCGCGCCTTTATTCACCGCATCCTCGGCCTTCTGTAAAACTTCCGCAGTGACCGACTCGCTTAGATAATACTCCCCGCAATATATCCGCAGGGACTTGTTTTAAAATCACGATACAATTATCTCTCTCTAAAGTAACAGTTACGAAACCCGATCGAGTCGTGCCGTGTTTACAGATCACACATTCCATAACTCTTATCTTCCCTTACTATGTTTGCGGGGTGAGTATTACCCACCCCGTCCACAATTAATTACTAAACTCGTATTCTATCTCTTGAATCTTCTCCTTTACCCAGCCGTTAAACAAATCAACACCGATTTTCAGAGCCAACTCCTCGGTTAATTTTGGTTTAACGATTTCCTCGACAAAAATCAGGTGAAAACCTCGATCGCCTTGCAGCGGTTTCAACAATCGAGAAGAATCCGATGCGAAAATTGCGGCCGAAAGATTCGGTCGTAAATCCTTACGGTAAACAGTACCGCGATAACCTCCCTTGCGTCGTAATTCCACATCCTCGATATAGCGATGCGCTACTTCCTGAAAGCTGATTTCCTCCTCCTGAATCGATTCATACAACTCCTCTGCCATCGCCTGATCTGCTAACACTACCTCATAGATCACCGCGCCGGTATAATCTAGCTGGTGTTCGACGAAATAGGATTCAATTTTGTCTGCGAAAAGATGTTCGGCTAATTTACCCGATAGTAAACTGAATTGAACGATCTCCTCGAAATCGTCTAGGGATAAGCCCTGTTTTTGCAACCAATTCCATGTATCTTTGGCGTTATGTAATTCATTGGCGAGACGGAATTGATCGGCCGCCTGTTGTAACTCGTCAGTTGTGTTTTTAATCCCCGCTGCCGTGGCAGTTTCGGTGATGATTTTCCGAGCGATAATTCCCTCGACTATTTCGGGGACTTTCCCCGATAGCTTAAGCTGTTGGATAAGGTCTTGATTGGTGATGGTGATACTATGGGACATAATGACTCCTTAAACAGTTATGCGAAATTAATTTCCTAATTGAGATAGGCAAGAGGGTTAGGGAGGGGTGTAAGTAATTTGGCTTCGATACCTAAAAAAACTAGAGTTTTAACCCATCTTTTTGCAGATCCTTAAAGGGATCGAGGATGTAATCGATCACCCGACGCTGACGGACGATCGCTTCTGCGGTAGCCGTATCCCCCGGATTGAGGGGAATACATTGATTTCCCTTTTGAATACAGGAGCGATCGAGTTGAATTTCTAGCTCGAAAACATTAATTTTTCCGTTGGGCGTTTCCTTTTCGATCGCCGTCGGTGATTTCTTGGTGATCTTGCCGCCGATAATGCCGTAATCCTGAAAAGGATAGGCATCGAACTTGACTTTTATCGGCATACCGGCGCGGAGAAATTGACTTTGATCCGTGGGCATTTCTGCCTTGAGAATAAACCGGGAGCCTTTCGGTGCTATCTCCGCGATCCGCGTTCCCGACTGCACCACCGCACCCGCACGTTTAATCGGTAATGAAAAGATTGTGCCGTCGGTATTCGCCTTTAAAACCCTCTGACTTAGTTGGATTTGGAGCGCTTGCCGTTGGCTCTCGCTTTGGGCGATTTCCGATGCCAGTGTTGCGATCTCCGTGTCTAGATTGTTAATCTGCTCCTGTACCCTTAAGAGTGCCAACTCGTTGGAATGGCGGAGACTTTGATAACCCCGCTGCCGCTCCTGTAATTGCAGACGCGCTTGGGCGATATCCGCGCTCGTTTGTTGACTCGTCTGACGGTAGGCACTTTTTAATTCCGCTAGTTTATGTTGATTTTCTTTTACCTCCGCTTTTCCCCGCTCGTAGAGTTGTTGGCGCTCCTTGGCATTGTCCTCGCGCTCGATGAATTGCACCTCCGATATCGCGCCATCCTCCCACGCTTTTCGGTAGCGATCGACTTCTTTTAAAGCCGTTTGATAACGACTTTTGAGAATTGGATAATCGGTCTGACTTTGTGCGAGGGCGGTTTTCGCTTGATTTACCCGCGCCTGTTGTTCTTCTAGGGATATTTTGGCCTTCTTGATTAATGCGTCCACATTCTCCCGCGCTTGTTCGATCGAGGCTTCTTTTTCCGCTGCTGCCGCGCGATTTTGTTGGCTTTGGGTGGTTAAAGAAATCTCTAACTGACTTTTGACAAGTTTCTGTTGGGAAAGACGGCTTTTTTGTCCTTCTATTTTCTCCTCAATTTGTTGTATTTCCTTGCGGATTAATGAGGAATCTAGGGTTAAAATCGGTTGTCCTGCTTTCACCTCTTGGCCTTCACGGACATAGATTTTTTCCACTTCTCCTGCGGTGATTGCGTCGAGTTTGACTGTTTCCCCTTGGGGTTCCAGTTTTCCTGGACCAACACCCGTTTCATCGACTTTTGAGAATATCGCCCAGGGGAGAATGATCGAGACGAAAATAATCAGAAAATAGAGTAAACCACGCGTCCAGGGTAGGGGTAAAGTATCGATCAATTCTTTGGTATGGAAAGACCAGTTATCGCGCTCTCTGTCTAGATTGGTTGTCATAGTTATTCACTCAATTGATTAGAATTCAAATTACGGTAAATACCGGGACGGGCCATTAATTCTTCGTGGGTTCCACTATCGACTAATACCCCTCGATCGAGAACGAGAATACAATCCGCGTTCCGCACCGTAGAGAGGCGATGGGCGATAATCACCATCGTGCGATTCTGCCGAATTTTCTGGAGATTTGTTTGAATAATCCGTTCCGATTCGGTATCGAGGTGGGAAGTGGCTTCATCGAGGATTAATAACCGCGGTTCTCCCATCAACGATCGAGCGATGGCGATTCGTTGTCTCTGTCCCCCGGAAAGTAGCCCTCCACCCTCGCCGATTTGAGTTTCGTACCCCATCGGCAGTGATTGAATAAAGTCATGAATTCCCGCTAATTTCGCCGCTTCGATCACATTTTCTAGGGGGCGATCGGGATGTCCTAAACTGATATTTTCCCGAATCGTGGAACCGAAGAGAAAAGTATCCTGATCGACGACTCCCACCTGTTGCCGGAGGGAACTGAGGGCGATCGTACTCAGATCGTAACCGTCGATCGAGATTTTCCCATCGGTGGGGGGATAGAGGCCGATCAGCAATTTCGAGATCGTGGTTTTTCCCGAACCGCTCCGACCGACGAGGGCAACAGTTTGACCGGGTAAAATCTCAAAACTGAGGTTTTCTAAAATATTGCGATCGCTGTCGGTGTGGTAGCGAAAGGTGACATTTTCAAAGCGAATATGTCCCTGTAATTCCGGGAGAAACTGACGGGAAAGTTCCTCTAAATTCTCCTCCGGTTTCGCGTCCAGTACATCGTTAATGCGCTCGACGGCGATATTGACTTCTTGAAATTGCGTCCAGAGAACGGTTAAGCGTTGAAAAGGCGCGATGATCTGGGCAAAAAGCATATTAAAGGCGATCAGTTGTCCGATCGATAATTGATTTTGAATCACTAGATAGGCACCAAAACAGAGTAAACCCGTCGTCGCTAAAGATTCGATCAGATTACTGAATATCTGGAGATTATTGCCGATGATCTGCCCGGAGAAATTTTTCTTGACCTCCACCGAGAAAAGGTCTTCCCAGTGCCAACGGGTCGATCGCTCTGTGGCAGTAGATTTGACGGTACGAATACCGGTTAAAATCTCGATCAGGTAACTGCTTTCCTTAGCGATCGCCTGAAAAATATCCCGGGATATTCGCTGGAGAAAAGGGGTAGAAATTAACGCCAGCAGAAGGAACGGTGGCACAATCGCTAAACTGATGAGGGCTAATTGCCAGCTATAGCGGAACATCACCGCCACATACACGAAAACCGTTAATAAGTCAAGTAAAATCGAGAGAGCTTCCCCAGACAGAAAACGCTGAATCTTGCGATTTTCCCCGACGCGGGAAATAATATCGCCCACATAGCGGGACTCGAAATAACCGAGGGGAAGGCTGAGGGTATGGCGGATAAAACCGGTGATTAATGCCGTATCGATGCGATTAGCGGTGTGATCGAGGAGATAGGCGCGTAAACCGGTAATTGCTACCCGAAAAACCCCGAAAATTAGCGCACCGATCCCCATCGCCCAAAGGGTAGTTAAGGACCCCTGGACGATTACCCGATCGAGGATTAACTGGGTGAAAATCGGCGTAATTAAGCCGAATATCTGGATAAAAAGCGAGGCGACGAAAATTTCCAGCAGCACGAACCAATGGGGTTCCAGTAAGCGATAAAACTGCCAGAGAGAGGTTTTATCCTCTTTCGTGTCCCGGAATTTCTGGTTCGGTTGCAGCAGCAGGGTGAATCCCGTCCATTTACTGGTGAATTCGGCACGACTTAGGGTTAATTGCCCGATCGCTGGATCGCCAATAATCACCTGTTTGGGGGTAATTTTCCAGATCACAACGAAGTGTTTGCCTTCCCAGTGAGCGATCGCAGGTAGGGGCTGTTTCCCTAATCCCTCTAGAGTCGCTTTTACTGGACGGGTGGAGAGGCCGATATTTTCCGCTGCGGTGATCAGTCCCGACCGGGTTGCCCCGTCGCGGTTGACGTTGGCCATTTCTCGTAAACGGTTGACGCTGATTCTTTTGCCGTGATAACGGGCGATCATGACTAAACTGGCCGCCCCGCAATCGGAGGCGGACTGTTGCTCGAAGAAGGGATAACGGCGGAGGGATTGCCCGATCCAGTGACCTAACCGCCGCGCTGGAGAGGGAAAATAGGCTCGATCGCTTTTTTTGTCCGTTTCTTCTGTCTTCGTCCCAAGAAGTTGCTCAATTTCCCGCGCCCGTTGTAGTAATATTTTTTTCAGGGCGGGGTGTTTTTTCAGGATCGGCTTCAGGGCGGACTCGGGGATAAGAAGTAGTTCCGCCTTTGCGGAGACTCGAACCGAGTAGGGAAGAAACCCCGATCGGGGAAAGAGGGAGAATTCTCCGAAAAATTCGTCGGTTTTGAGCGCAATCATCTCTTTTTGCTGCGAGTTCGCTATCCGAACTTTGCCGCGAACCACTAGGTATAATCCGGGCTGTACGGGCAGTGTACCTGCTTCGGGAGAGAGAGCGATCGCCGTTTTCTGGAGACTCCGCCACTGGGTTTCGGACAGGAATTCCGGCCAGGGATTGACGAGGCTGTGAGTATCGAGCATAGTTGTTTTAAGCTTTGGCTGAAGGAGAAAGATCGACGATGCGGATCGGCTGTAGCTGTTTGCGGAGGCGATTGATGTGGGTGGGGGTGAGTGCAACCCCGAATTCTTTCTCTAGATGCCGCGCTAACCAAACTCCCGACCATCGCTTAAAGGAATAGCCGAAATCCCGGGGGGATTTACTAATCAGTTCCTTCAGGCGATCGAGGTAGGGTTGATCAACTTTTGAAGGGCGACCGCGGCGGTATTTCTGCCAGCGATCGATCTTGCCACTCTCGGCGATCAGTATCCATTTACTAGCGGTGGCGGCAGTACAATCGAGAAGCTTACGGATCTCGTTCTGGGATTTGCCCTCGTCAGCGAAAAGAATGATTTGAATCCGTTTGCGATCAACATCAGAGATATTCGGTTCTGTTAAGATTTCGAGAAGTTGCTGACGTTGGGATAGGGATAGATATTTACCAGTGCTTGATGACATAGCCTTTGCAACTATAAGTAAAAGCAGACAGCAGCAGGTCGGAGCGTTGAGGCAAGAAAGTTGTACTAGATTGTACAATGGGCTGACTTCCCCGGGTGACGATCTCTTTCGCTGTCCTTAAATTATTATTTCGGCTGCAAAAGTGAACATTATGCAGTTTATTAAATTCTTTTTCTCTCGCCCGATATAACCTTCCCAATCCCCAACTAACGGCCAATTACTCAAAATCGTTATGACTATGATATAGTTGTTAAGGAATGTAAAAATAGTTGCATTTTCCCAGAAACTAGATTAAGGAGATTAAAAGTATGACCGCCGAAGGTTGCTTAAGAGTCGGACAAGCGGCGCCGGATTTCACCGCGACCGCCGTTTTCGATCAAGAGTTCAAAACCATCAAATTGTCGGATTATCGGGGTAAATACGTCGTTTTATTCTTCTATCCCCTCGATTTTACCTTTGTTTGCCCCACGGAAATTACCGCTTTCAGCGATCGAGTTAGCGAATTTAGCAGTATCAACACCGAGATTTTAGGGGTGTCCGTCGATAGCGAATTTGCTCACCTCGCATGGATTCAAACCGAGAGAAAATCCGGTGGTGTCGGTGATGTGGCCTATCCGTTGGTGTCGGATCTAAAAAAAGAAATCAGCACCGCTTACAATGTTCTTGACCCAGATGCGGGGGTATCCCTGCGCGGTCTCTTTATCATCGATAAAGAAGGTGTTATCCAACACGCTACTATTAATAATCTTTCCTTTGGTCGCAGTGTCGATGAAACCCTCCGCACTCTGAAAGCGATTCAATACGTCCAATCCCATCCGGATGAAGTTTGTCCCGCCGGTTGGCAAGAAGGGGATGCTACCATGGTTCCCGATCCTGTGAAGTCAAAAGTTTACTTCGCGGCAGTTTAGTTAAAAATCCTCAGAAGTACCTCAGCTATAGATGGGGGGAAACTTTTAAAGGGGGGCGAAATAATTCGCCCCTTATTTTAATCGGAAAATTTTCTGGAAAATTGGCCCCATTAGCCATGATCTCATCTAGAATACTGGCCAAACAAGTCTAGAAAGAGTCACGGCGATCTATGACTACCAGTAATTATGATTCCGAGTTGACAGTTTTGGGATTACCCGCGGCCAAAGGTAGATGGTTATTAATACCTCTAGGAATGGGTGTTTTACTCTGTTTAGGGACGGTGTACTCTTGGAGTATCTTTAGAAAACCCCTAGAAACAGAGTTAAATCTCAGCGCCACGGAAAGCCTATTACCCTACACTGTGGCTTTAGTATTTTATGCCGCTTCTATGCCGATCGCCGGTTTTTATATCCCCCGGGTAGGCACTCGCAGGATGACCGCTATCGGCGGAATTATCGTCGGTTTAGGCTATATTCTCGCTAGTTTTGCCGCTCAGATCCAGACAATTATTCTGACCTACGGAGTCATTGCCGGCACAGGAGTCGGCATCGCTTACGGTGTTCCCATGGCAGTGGTGGCACGCTGGTTTCCCGACAAAAAAGGTTTAGCGGTGGGTTTAACCATCATCGGATTTGGCCTTTCTCCCCTGATTACCGCACCTTTAGCCAATCGATTAATCAATGAATATAGCGTTAGACCAAGTTTAAGATTTTTGGGGATTATCTTTACAATAATTATTGTGATTATTGCGATCACAATGAAGTTACCCCCTCAAGACTGGCAACCTCCCGCCAATTTAGCTAATCGAAAATCCGACTTTCAGGCTAATTATCCAGTGAATATGCTGAAAAGTCGCTCATTTTATGGCTTATGGCTTTGCTATGCTATTGGTGCTTTAATTGGCTTGAGTGCCATCGGTATTTCTAGTCCTGTCGCTGAGGAAATTATCCAGATTGAGCCGGGGTTAGCGGCTAGTAGTGTGGCTCTATTTGCCTTGTTTAATGGTATTAGTCGTCCTTTGTTCGGTTGGTTGAGCGATCGCTGGAAACCCCATTATTTAGCGATCGGGGCCTATACACTCATTTTGATCGGTTGTCTGTTGATGGTCAAGGCTGAAAAAGGGGCGGTTACTAGCTATCTAGTGGCTTTTTGTCTATTTTGGTTCTGTTTAGGGGGATGGTTAGCCCTAGCTCCCGCTACCACTCTCCACTTCTTTAATCCTGACCACTACGCCCAAAATTACGGTATTGTTTTTACTGCCTACGGTGTCGGTGCTTTGATCGGAACTTTAGTAACCGGTAGAATTCGCGATTGGTTCGGTACTTACACTTATGCTTTTTATGCTATGGCTGTATTGGCAATACTGGGTATTTTTCTCGCTAGTGCCTTACTGAAAAGAGAGCGATCGCATTTATCAAATCCTAGCTCAGGGAGTTAATCTTACCCTAGAGTAGATACTGCTGCTATTTTACACCAATTAAAAGTAAAAGTAGGCTACAGATAACTAGGATAGGGGGCGGGGAAATGGGAGACTTGACCAGTTATCAGTAAACAATAATCAGTGATAGGGTTCTTCTCGACTTTTTGTGATATTTTTTACTTATGTATGTAATAATTTTTGCTTATAAAATATTGAAATGTTTACTGGAAAAGACTTTTAGGACTATTTTGCTGAAGAAACTATCAGTATAGACCCCGTTTCCACACAGAAACCAGAAGAGCCGTGATAGGATAATTAGTGGTCTGTCAAGATTGAATTGAGGGATAAATCTCCTTCTGCTTGTCTTAATCGACCATTTTAAAACTGAAAGATTATTAGATTCCCACTCGCTATTGGAAGGGGATAGATTTAGGTCAAGGTCATCGTTTGCTTGGCAGAAAAAGTCAACACCAATTGATGAGGATAGACAATTTCTACGCCGATTGTTTCGAGGAATGCTCCCTTTTCTGTCTGAGTTGCACAGACAAAATTTCCCTGCTCATCATATTTGACCCAATCTCCAAATAATTCTACTAGATAAGCTTCCCCATTTTTGAGAATTTCTACAATTGTCCCAACTGTGCCGATAGGAGCTATTCCACCATCAATTAAAGGTATATCTTCCCTTAGTATAACACCATCAAACAATTGAAACTTACTCATTTTCAATCTCCTAAACTATCGGGTACTGCTGTGACAAATCTGGCCACATCTTCTCCTCTCAAAACAATAGACCTCGACCTAATCTAATAAAATCACAATAATAGGATATTATAAAACAAAAACCAACTTAAACACTAATATGATTAAACGAATTAAAGCATTGAATGAGCTAGAATTTGACTCGGCAAAATCGGGGGAGCCAGTCTACGGAAAATATAAAAAACTATTCGTTTATATAGAGTTAGGTAAAGAAGAGGAGTATCGAGGAAACCCTCAAGATAACCAGAAAACCCAATACCGACTTTTTCGTCGGTGTAAGGTGGAATACTCGAAAACGGAAGAAGAATCAGAACAAGGTATCTACCAATATGACGAAACAAATATCGATGTCATTTTGTACTGGTAGAGGTAACATTGGACAGCATAGGTCTTTTAATCGCCCTTTTTCGGGGTGATTGTCGATCTTGAATCAAATCTCGGTTTTCCTCGAGGAAAGAAATTAACTGATCATCAGGGATTTCTCGGAACTCGCCAGTTTTCAATAAAACAGTAGCCATGGTAAATCGAACTCCTGAATATTCGTCTCGATCGCTATGAAAGCAGATCCTGTCTTGATCATATATCTATTTTTGCTTTATTCCAATAGAGCGATCGCTAAAGAATGATAAAGTAGTTGCTAAAATATCTAATAGAGATCTGTGTCACCCGAATATTCGTCTCGATCGCTATCATAGCAGCCCTCTGCTAACAGGGAGTTCCCTAGAGTCAAAGAAATCACCACTTAGAGGTATATTCATTGCCTTTATTGTTGGGATTTTTTCGGCCACTGCTGACGGCGATAACTGCTATACTGCCCATGAACATTGACTAGATAGGGAACTAGATAAGTCAGTGATGCCGCCAGCCAGCGATCGCTTGTCATACGGCCGCCCATTATAGCATAACCGTGGTTAATTGTCAATAAAATTGTCCCCACTACTACAGCCACTCTTATCCCGGTGGGAGCAAATTGGGGGGATAATAAAGCATGAAAATAGCCGATAATTCCTTTCATTGCCTATAAATCGCACTCTATCAGGCGAGTAAAACAAAAAGTCACCATTTTTAACCCGTAGGGAGACTTCCACCAGAGAGCGGGAAAACAGCCTTCAGGAGCTGCGAGACTAAAATCCCAGTGATCATAATCATCGATACGCCACTCATCTTTGTCGCGCCATCCTACCAATTCCCCAAATTTTTTAATCGTTTCCGCGTCTTGGGTACGCAGGGTGTTAATACTACCGCCGGCGGCAAAATATAACTTCACCTGATTGCTAAAACCGAAATGATCGCCGCTATAATTTTTCCAAAGGCGATCGAGTACCCGAATCACATTAACGGGAAACCGCATCATATCCTCTGGGGTTAAAGTATCGCGGGTTCTGCCGGCAGTTTCGAGGATAACTCGGAGAGTTTCTGCGTCTGCTTCCCTAAAGTTCCCCTCAGCTAGGAATTGCTGTAATTTACCATAGCGCTCGATGTCTGGTACTAACATCTGCCGCGCTTCGATGAGGGCAACCCGTTCGGTTAAAGATTGCAATTGAGCTAAAATATCCTGAAGTTGGACGTTAATATCTGACATAAATGTAAGGGGGTTTGTTGACTGCAAAAACTACGGATTTATCGGCAAAATAATTATTGATTTACCGCTTCTAATCTTGACTTAACAAAGCGATTCATCCATGCTTCTAGATAGATGCGATTGGCTTTTTGTTCTTTTAAATCTGTGGTAGTTAAAGGGTAAGGTGCTAATCCTTGAATGGCTGCCGTTGTTACACAAAACATCGACTTTTGAAAAGTTTCGCAGATCTGGACTAATAAATCTTCCTCTTGACGAAAACTCTTTTTATAAATGTCGTGCAGATAATCTGGTAAAAAGTGACGCATATCCTGCATTAATAGTGTGGGAGGAATCCCTGCACCTCCGATGGGTAAAGGATCCGCATACAAAGCACCATAGGCAAACATTCCTTGATCGTAGGGAATTTGATAGGCTTGGGCATTATAGGAAATTGTACCGGGGAAAGGTGTTCCGCGAAAGAAAACCGCCTCAACGTAGGGGATTGCCGTATCCGCAAGAAAGGTTAATCCTGCCGATTTGGGAATCAGATCATAGGTTTGTCCTTTGATTTTTACCTGATAGACAATTGGTTTACTAGCATTATCAACTAAATTTTTCTTAATGTGTGCCACCACTTCGGGAATATTGGTAATTTTTCCGGCATCGTAGAGATCGGATAAACTTAAAAAAGTATCGGCCATAATTCGCCAAAATTGACCTAAACCGCTATAGTAGGCCATCATCCGCATTTGTTCTGGCAAAAATTCAGGAAAGACTTTATTTAAACTTAAAACTAGCGGATTATTCCTAAATTTGGCTTGAATAACCTTGGCTGTCACTTCCCGAAAAGCGGCACTATCTACATAACTATCTAAACCACCCCCACCATGCCAAAACATGGCTTTCATACAGTATTCAGCATACTCAAAATTAATGCGATTATGCCACCAGTGTTGTAGTAATTTCTGCCAAGATACTTGACCATTAAAATATTTAAAGAAAGGGAAAAAAACCAAAAACTGATTTTCCGCAATATAAATTAAATTTTTGGAATAAGCATCTAACACCACTCCGTAACTTTTCAGGATACCCACTACCTCGATCAAATTCTGGGGAGTATCTTTTAACAATGCTTCCCCAGCCGTGAGACGATCAATATAGGATGCTAGGGGATGAGAGGAGGACTTGACAGGGATAGTGACCATGCTAGAAGCTTGATAAAATAACTTTCCTGATCTATTTTAACGCATAAAAGCACAACCAATTAGCGGCGGTGGCACGGCGAGTCATGCGGGGATTGAATTCGCCAATTTTATAACCAGTAAACCCCAATTTATCTTTTAATAATTGTTTATTTTCTGGCAAGATCGATCGAGTTAATTTTACTGTTGGGGGACGATTGGCAATAAAATCCGGGGGTTGAGGATATTCACGTCGCCAATCTTCCTCTACTTGACTATTATCCCATTTTCCCTGACTTTCATCGTAGCGATAACCTAAACTTTGCCAGACCAATTTATTAACGGTTTCGTCGTCAATTTCATCGTTAATAATCGCCCAAATTGTCTCTATATTTAATTCTGGTAGTTCCATAGATTAAGTGAATAGCAGATGGGGTGTGGGGTGTGGGGTGTGGGGTGTGGGGTGTGGGGAGAATAAATAAAATAATCTCCTATCTCCTGACGACCGGCTACTGACGACCGGCTACTGCCTACGGCTAAAATAACTGGTAAACAACATCATTGATCATCGCGTAAGCGTAGCCTATTTTGCCTCCTTCTAACGCCAAAATTATTTTTATCTTAACTATCGGTGTGGTGTCGGTTTCTGCATCGGCAATTTTTATCCGGTTAGCGATCGAAGCGGTAGATAATGCTACGATCGCATTTAGTTTATTTTTAGCAACTTCTCGTCTGATCTTGGCTTCTGTTGTCCTAATTCCGAACTGGTTTACCTTATCACGCCAAAAAGTCCCTGTTCAAGCCTATTATTACGCAGTGGGAGCGGGATTTTGTTTAGCTCTCCATTTTGCTACTTGGATTACTTCTCTATCCTACACCTCGATCGCCGCTTCCACCACTTTAGTCACTACTAATCCTCTCTGGGTTTCTCTGTTGGGTTGGTGGTGGTTTCGAGAAAAACCGAGCAAATTAACCTTTATCGGCATTTTTGTGGCTCTAACGGGGGGATTATTCATTGTTTTAGCCGATCGAGATCTCAGTAGTTCTTATCCTAACCCTTTATTGGGCAATAGCTTGGCTTTAATTGGGGCGATTCTCGTTAGTGGTTATATTCTCCTCGGACGGGAAGCACAAAGGAAGGGCTTAAATATTAAGAATTATATAACTGTAGCCTACACTACCGCAGGATTAGCTTTATTACCTTCTATTTTCTTATTCGGTCAAGGTAACAAAAGCTATCCCTTATCCGTGTATGTTTATGTGTTAATGATGGCGATTTTTCCGCAATTAATCGGTCATACTAGCTTTAACTGGGCTTTGCGATGGGTAGCACCGACAATAGTAACCATGGTAATTTTATTAGAGCCAATCGCCGCTAGTCTGTTAGGAGTGTTCATTTTTGGTGAAATACCAGCCCAAGAAGTCATTTATGGCGGATTAATTCTGTTAATCGGCGTAGGCATTGCTATTTTAGGCGGATAAGCTTGTTAGTGTATCTAATATTACCGGTTAAGTGTGATCTTGATCGCGGATGGTAATCACAGACAAAGACTAGATTAGTGTACAATGCTAACTGCATGAGAGTTTAGACAATCTGACTCACTTGAGCAATAGGGTTTTCGGGGAATTAATTCCCTGACTAGAGTTAGAAATATCCGATCATCTGGGTACTCTAGACCTCTTGCATAAATCCGAAAACAAACGATAGAAACAATAATGGGAGGGACTTTCAGTTAATTATTTATTAGTAGTTGATAATCTTCAAAAATGTTGCTGTACAAGGATCGACTTATAAAAAAAGCCAGTAGTGTTCAGGAAAAACTGGGGGGGTGAAAAGTGAAATCAAGAGGGAAGGGGATACAGTCAAAACTGTCATCGTCCGAGTCAGGTTTCTCGATGTTAGAAGTGATAATTGCCATTTTAACTATTACCGCTTTCTTAACAGGAACCTTACAGTTAATGGCAGTGAATGCCTTATATAAAGTTCGGGCAGAAAGACAAGCTAAAGCCTACTTTTGGATTCAAGAAGACTTCGAGGATGTCAAAGCTAAAGCTGCGAGTTTAGATAAGACATCCCCATTTGTCACCACAGATGTATGTACAAATATCAATCGGGGTTATGCCACAGCTTTAAGAAGACAACTAACGGCTACTCCCCTCACCACCACTACTATACCGACGGAACAATTAGTAGCGACAAAACCAATTGTCGCCAAAAACTATTCTCTCTCTCGGACTTTTAATATTATTAACCAAGCGGCTAATCCCCATCGTCTCCGTATTGATTATCGAGTCGAAGTAACAGATCAAACTCCTAAGGATTACCCCAACCAAGAAAATGTTATTGCCAGAAGTTCTGTCGAGGTGATTCCCGATGCGTCGTTTCAATGTCAATAAAAATCAGGGTTTTACCCTGTTAGAAATTTTGGTAGCTTTGGCAATTACGGGAATTCTTGCCGCCTTAACCGGACCTAATTTATTAGCTTGGTTAAATAGCAATAGAGTCCAAGAAGCCACCGATTCTATACAATCAGCCCTAAGGGATGCCCAAAGACAAGCTATCCGTCGAGGGAGAATTTGCACGATTAATTTTACTAACGGGACTGGCACTAATCCCACGGTTTACCAGCAAATAACTGCTTTAGATAAGGACTCCAAACCTGACCCGGGTTGTTTAGTGGCGACTAATACTAATGCGGGTTCCCTAAGTCTGCCGCAGGAAATATTTATGGTGGTGAATAATTTTCCCACCCTAGGCGGCAGTCCGGGGGTACAGTTTTCCTTTCGGGGTCATGTGCCGGGGTTAACCTTTACTCCGCCGCAAAACCAAGCGATAATCGTATTATATCCCGCCGCCAATGCTGCCAATCCCTATCCCAACCAAGAAAGAAAGTGCATAGTTATCGCTTCTCTGTTAGGAATAGTTAAACAAGGCACTTATAACGGCGATCCTCTAGGTACGCTCAATGCCAATAATTGTCAAATCCGTCTCGATGGAACTGAACCCTAATCAGCTTCTCAAGGCAACACACCCACCCCTGTGCAGTTAATCACCCCGTGCAGGATCGCAGAATCCAACCCAGTAAGACTCCGATACCACCAAAGCGGACAATTTGCCAAAAAACCTCCCCCAGCAGTCCGCGACGGATTCCTTCCCAGAATAGGCGCTTTAATTCCCCTTCTTTGAGTAAATTGCTTTCTAAAATTACCTCTAATTCTTGAATCTGTTCGCGAATTTGTACCAATTCCTTTTCTAGTTCAGGTAGGGGATTTTCCCGCCATTGGGGTTCTATTTGGCTAAATTGTGCCTCTAGGTCTTTTTTTTGCTGTTCTGCTTCGTTGATCTGTCGATAACGGTCTTTTAGTGCTGCGATCGCCGCTTCGACTTCTTCAATCGCTTGGGTAAATTCCGCCGATTCATCGTTAGGGTATGGGTTTTCTTCTAAGGACATGGACTCGATCCGATTGCCTGCGTCTAAACTATAGTTATAGACGATTTTACGGTTTTACGAAACCTTTTGATTATGATTCCATCCCCTGTCTCTTCCTCATCTCAGACTGTTGATGATCTATCTACCCTGGAATTGGCGCGGATTTTGGCGGAACGTTTGGCGATCGCACCGATTGACTGGCATCGTCTGAAGGCTAACCGTAATGCTCGGGCCGCCGAACAATTAGGGACGGCTTTGGTGTTTTTATTAGATAATCAGCCAGAAGAAGCACTTCCTCGGCTACAACAGGCTACAGGCTGGCTCGATCGCTCGATTTCTGCTCCTCCCTGTCCTTCTCACGGTCACGGTCATTAATTAAACCAGCGTTCCTGTTTAATTTGTTTACAAAGTTTCAGTTGGGTTCCTTTTTGATTCCAGTGAACTTGGTCGAAGATTTGATATAACATACACAGTCCTCGGCCATTTTCCGCTTCTTCGGGGGGAAAATTGGGACAATCGCAACTACAGCCATGATGGGGACAACGGGGGGTAAATCCACAACCTTCGTCGGTAATTACCCAAGAATACTCGTCTTTACTGCTGGAAAAGTGAACGACCACGGTTTTACTGGGATCGAGATGATTGCCGTGTTTAGCGGCATTAACTAAAGCTTCTTGCAATCCTAATCTAATTTCTGGTTCTAATTCTTCGGGAATACTAGCGGTCAATAAATCTAAAATCGGACAAAGATACAAGGTGGAAGCGAAACTCATGGTGTTCCAGCTTCGTTTGCTTGTTGGCAGTGAAATAGCAATCACGCGCTTTACCTCTAGCTTTTATTCAATGACTGTTCTCTTACAGAAAGATTAAGGTCTCTTAACCGTCGATCTAGATGATTGCCATACCTAATGAGTCATATTTTATCCCTTTTCTTTCTCTGAGATTGATTAGATATTTTTATGATTGATCTACAAACCAATCGAGAATCAAGGCCACTTTGAGCGGGTAATTAATCAAAAAAGTAGTTGATTGGAACGGTCTTTAATATGCTATTATCCTTACCCATTGACTTTTCAGCCATAAACGGCTAAAGTGTCGGGTTTTTCCTCCTATTTCATCCTACCATATTCGCTGTTTTTTGTCTAAGAAAAGCGGCGCATTCGACGTGGGGAGTTTGGGGAAAGAAATCAGCTGTTTGCACTTCTAGCAGTTGATAATCGCCTGTTTTACAGAGATATTGCAAGTCTCTGGCTAAAGTTGCACTTTGACAACTGATATAAACAATGCGTTGACTTTGCAGCCGTAACAGACTATCGAGGACAGATCGATCGCAACCTTTGCGGGGCGGATCGAGTAGAATAATGTCGGGTTTAACTGTCAGTTGCGGTAAAGTTTTTTCTACTGCCCCCAAAATAAAAGTTGTGTTGGTAATATTATTTAATTGGGCGTTAATCTTGGCTCGATCGAGGGAAAAGCTATAGGATTCTAGTCCAATCACCTCTTTAACCCGTTTAGCGAGGGGTAAAGTAAAAGTACCGATGCCACAGTAGGCATCAATGAGAATTTCTTCACCTTTAAGGTCTAATTTCTGACAAATAACCGCAAATAAGGCTTCAGCAGCCTCTGTATTAACCTGAAAAAAGGTATCGGCAGCCAATTGATAGGTTAATCCGGCGAACTTTTCGGTAATATAGTCCCTTCCGGCGATAGTTGTGGTCTGAGCGCCAAAAATAGCATTACCTCGCTCGGGGTGATAATTCACGGTTACACCGACTAAATTGGCGTATTTTGCCAGCCATTGCTGCGCCTGTGCCTCAATTCCCTGTAAATTATTATCGGTACTAATCAGGGTTAATAAAATTTCTCCCGTGTGGCGGCCAATTCTTAGGGATAAATGGCGTAATTGTCCTTGGTGGGTCTTTTCATCGTAAATTGACCAGCCTTGACCCTGAATATCCTGTTTTATCTCTGCTAGAAACGGATTTAAAGCCTGATCTTGAATCGGACATTGATTGAGATTAATCAGATGATGGCTGCCGCGACGATAATAACCTGCTTGCACATTGCCGGTGGGGGAAAATCCGAGGGGATAGGTAGCTTTATTGCGATAAGCGAGGGGAGAATTACCGGTGAGGGGAGGATAAACCAAAGGATCGGTAAACCCGCCAATTTTGGTTAATACCTCTTGTACTTGCTCTTTTTTGACCTGAAGCTGAAATTGATCCTCGATGTGTTGCCATTGACAGCCACCACATTTATCGGCGACGATGCAGCGGGGCCGGATACGATGGGGAGAAGCTTGGAGAATAGTTTGTAGTTTGCCGATCGCATGACTTTTTTTGATATAGGTGATGCGAGTTTGAATGCGATCGCCAATGACCGTATCCGGCACAAAAATCACCTGTCCTCGGTATTTTCCCACACCTTCGCCCGTATGGTTGAGGTCGGTAATCTCGATCTCGATTAAATCACCTTGTTGCATAGTTAGGGAAACCAGTTTTCAGCCAGGGTTTCTGCTGGGGTAATAATGACTTCTATAGGAATTTCTTGCTTGCTCAATTTCGAGACTATTTGCCTAGCTTTTCCATAACAAGAATCGAAAATTTCGAGGAGATAAGGTTTTAAGCTAGGACTGTCTTCCAGCAGATCGGCAATTTGAACTCGAAAATTAATAATTGCCGCTTCCCATTTATTAGCATTATACTCTCTTTCCGTCTGCCAATAAATTAACTTGAGCAGATGAGCTAATAATTGAATTAACAAACTTTTGAGAGCGTGTCGATTATTTTTTCCCATGCTTGCTAATTCCTCGATCAGATTAGTCCAGTCAACCGAGGCAAAATCCTCCTGTCGTAATTGGTTAACGGTTGTCTCGATCCATAGCTGAAAATCTCGATCGTATAAGCTGATCTTCGAGATCGGTATTTGAGCGGTCATGGGAGGTAAACAGTAAAAACAATCCAACTCTATTCTACAATCAAAAATTAATTTTTCTAAAATCCTAGATCGGCTTTGGCAATTTTGGCCGCCGCTAATACTTCCTCATCGGGTAATTCTCGCCAGTCGGTCGCACCTATTTCAGCATAGAATTTTTGATCGTAGGCGCGAGTACGAATTACTACCGGCATAGGGACCGCATGACCTAAAACTAAAGCTTGTTGTTTTGAGTCTAATTTCGCTAAAACTGATCGCAAACTTCCCCCTCCAGAAACCCCGGTAAATATGGCTTCGATGTCCTTTTCATCGTTTAATAAACAGGTGATTCTTGTCCCTACCTGAGACATAACTTCGTTATCAATTCCTGAAGGTCTTTGATCGACAATTAGGAGAGTAACAAAGTATTTTCGCATCTCCCTGGCGATGGTTCCAAAAATAGTTTGATGCACCACGGCAGAATCTAAAAATCGATGAGCCTCTTCAATGGTAATCACTAACTGTTGCGGCCGATCAACGGGGTTTTTAGTTTGTAAAAAATATTCAGCTTTTTTCACATAATTAGCATGAATCCGACGGGTGATCATATTGGTGGCTAACATATAGGAAAGCATATTACTTTGGGAGCCAAATTCAATGACAACGTGCTTACCTGCATCTAAAGCTTGTAAAACCTGATCGATATAATTGTGGGGACAAACACTTCTTAAATATTTCAAACTATCTAGACGCATTAATTTTCTCTGGAGGGACATGATTGATCCCGCATGGCCTTGTTTTTCCGTACAGAAGATTTTAATATCCTCGTTACTCATATTTAATAACTGAGTAATCCAAGATTCTCCATACTCGTTATAGAGAATATTGGCATTATCTAAACTAGCTTCCGAGATACCTAATTCCCGACCGATTAAACGAATATCCTCGATTTCAATCTGATTATAACTTAAGAATAATTCCTGCGCTCCTCGTACTCCCCGGCGTTTGGTAGAATCGGGATCGAGGGTATAAATTTCCACCTGTCCGGGGAATAATTGACATAATCCTTTCACCGTAGAAACATCCTTCCCTTCTTTCATCGCTTCCCAACCGTATTCCGAGTGCATATCAAACATGAGGTTAACCCCTGCTTGTTTGCGAATAATGCCCGAAATTAGTAATCTGGTTAAAAAGGATTTTCCCGTCCCGGATTTGCCAAAAACACCGTTACTACGTTCCACAAAGCGATCGAGATTAATACATATTGGCACGTCCATGTCAAGGGGTTGACCAATAGCAAAATTCTTTCTGGTGGGATCATCTTCCCAACCGAAAACCATGCGAAAATCCTGCTCACAAGCTTCATAAACTTGGCTAAAATGGGCGGGAATAGTTTTAACTGGCAGTAATTCTAAATCGGCGCTAGTTTGGGGTTGAAAAGAGCCTAAGGAAGTGTCAGAAACTGCCGGGGAATTACCTCCAGTCGGAGTCAGAGAGACCCCGGCTTGAAAAGCCGGGGCTTCCTCTGACTTCGTAAACATGAGCATAGGTGATAGTTCAATAGTACCATAAGTACCGCTACCCGCCAAAACATCGCGCATAAAACTATCATCGGGATGGGGAGGATTCGCGATAATCCGGGGACTAGAGTTACCCAGGGAGACATCGGTGAGGAGACAGAAAAAACGCGAGCGAGTGCCTTGCACCACCAAAAACTTACCGACGCGCATATCTTCCACGGAAATATCCGGATAAAGACGGATTTCTAAACCTTCACTCAGGGAACCTTGAATAACCGATCCGAGGGGTTGTTCACTCATGCTAACCTTTATTTGTGGCGATCTATCTCCCTATTCTGTCACTTTTCCGTTAATAAGTGCAAACTTGATCGGGTACAGTCATCAGTGATCAGTAAACAGTAATCAGTGAACTTAAAACTCAAAACTAATAACTGATAACTGATAACTGATAACTGACTAAGGCTGAATCCGCCGTATTAAATACTTCCCACTTAATACATACTGCACACTTAAAACTCAAATCTGATAACTGATAACTGATAACTGATAACTGATAAAGGGGTTTAAGAAAAAAAATCGGGTTTATGAACGGGAAGCAAGGAAATAACCAAGGGAGAAGAGAATGCCACTAAAAAAGTGAAGATTAACCGCTATAAACTTGCAGTTACTGACTAGCTGAGGTTGGTCGTGATTTTGGTTAACGTGGTTGACTAATTGCCAAGCGAAAGGGAGACTAAGGAAGATTAAAAGAGTGAGAGGGGGATAAACTTGCAGCAGGACAAAAACTACCGTTAAAACGTAAACGAGAACCGTGACTACGGTTAAAACTCTAGAACCTTTTAAAGTACCCAAACGGGCAATAGGTGATTTTTTACCCGCTTTGAGATCATCGGCGACTTGATGGAAATGGGAACAAAAAAGGATGATAGAAGTGGTAATCCCGATAATAATTGAAGCGGCTAGACTAGAGAGAGAAAAAGCACCGACTTGGGAATAGTAGGCAGCGGCAATCGCCAAGGGTCCAAAAGTAAAGAAACAGATAATTTCACCTAATCCTTGATAACCGAGACGGAAGGGAGGCCCTTGATAGGTATAGCCCAAAAAACAGCAGAGGGCGATTAATTCTAGGAGCATCCAATCGCCTCGCCCATAACTAATAGCAAAAATACCAGCGATGCCTAATAATAGAAAAAGATTACTCAGCCAGAAAATTAAAGATTTGTTACCGGTTAAATTAACAATCGAATGGGCCTTATTGACATCTATCCCAGTATCGGCATCAAAAACATCATTGCTGAGATTTAACCAAGCGAGAATTAAAATAGCTGAGAGGATAAAAGTGGCAAAAACCGGGGGAGAAAATAGACCTGTTTCCTGATAAGCGATCGCTGTTCCCAGAATAATCGGTATAATTGCCACACTATACATTGGTGGTTTAATGGCTGCTAACCAGAGTTTTTGGCGCGAGGGAGTGGTGACAGTATCGGTGGTCATAGTTAAATAGGATTTGCTGAAAAAGTTTTTCCTAGTAGTAGGGTGTAGGGTGTGGGGTTTTACCGATTTTTAGGGGGTCAATTAGCCAATTTTCAGGGAAAAAGTCCCTAAATTTCCCCTGACTACTGACGACCGACTCCTATTTTGATTTTTACCAGAGGTCTGATCATACCTCGGTTTTAAGGATATTTTACTCAAAAATGGAGATAAATAGACTAAAGCCGGGTAAGACATCCTCTCCGCTTAAATTAGCCGGTAGTTCCATAATTTCTACGGGTTGCTGAGGACGATAAATTTCCACTTGTTGTTGTTGAGGATTAACTAGCCAACCTAATCGCAAACCACTGTGGAGATATTCCCGCATTTTAGCTTGAATTTCTGGGAGGGAATCGCTACGGGAGCGCAGTTCAATGACGAAATCGGGGCAAATAGGCGGAAATTTCTCCTGTTCTTCTCGACTCAGAGCTTGCCAACGGGTTAAACTCACCCAAGCGGCATCGGGAGCGCGATCTCCGCCCTTCGGTAAACGAAAAATCGTCGCCGAACTAAAGACTTTACCCAATCGGGTTTGACGATTCCAGATACCTAAGTCAATGATAAAATCGGCTTCTCGGTTGCCGCTAATTCCCCCAACAGGTGGCATGACAATTAATTCTCCTTGAACGTTTCTTTCCAATTGCCAATCTGGGTTAACTTGACAGAGACAGTAAAACTGCTCATCGCTGAGATTGACTGTATCTAAGTTTAAAATCACTGCTGCCATGGCTATATTTCGCCCTAGAAAACACTCTAGTCTTAATTATAGTCAATTAGATTCCCCGCCACAGTGCGATCGCACTGTCCCGATCTCCAGTGACTAACCAACGACCATCTCGACTGGCAACCATTCTTAAGATGTCGGTTTGGAACTCAATATGTAAGATTAATTCTTCTGACTCCAAAAAGATTAAACTATCGGCTCTTATCGGCTCTAATGACAACTCTGAGGGTTTAATTTCGGTTAAATCCAAAGGTTTACCTAATAACCAAGTGGCTAAATCTCTCGAATATTCCAGGGCGATAAATTTACAAGTAGAATCATACATCAGTCTTGACTATATTTTACTCAAAAATAGAGATAAATAAACTAAAGCCCGGTAAGACATCCTCTCCGCTTAAATTAGCCGGTAGTTCCATAATTTCTACGGGTTGCTGAGGACGATAAATTTCCACTTGTTGTTGTTGAGGATTAACTAACCAACCTAATCGCAAACCACTGTGGAGATATTCCCGCATTTTAGCTTGAATTTCCGGGAGGGAATCGCTACGGGAGCGCAGTTCAATGACGAAATCGGGACAAATAGGCGGAAATTTCTCCTGTTCTTCTCGACTCAGAGCTTGCCAACGAGTTAAACTCACCCAAGCGGCATCGGGAGCGCGATCTCCGCCCTTCGGTAAACGAAAAATCGTCGCCGAACTAAAGACTTTACCCAATCCGGTTTGACGATTCCACAACCAAAGTAAACTAATAAAATCGGCCTCTCGGTTGCCGCTAATTCCCCCAACAGGTGGCATCACAATTAATTCTCCTTGGGCGTTTCTTTCCAGTTGCCAATCTGGGTTAACTTGACAGAGACGGTAAAACTGCTCATCGCTGAGATTGACTGTATCTAAGTTTAAAATCACTGCTGCCATGGCTATATTTCGCCCTAGAAAACACTCTAGTCTTAATTATAGTTAATTAGATTCCCCGCCACAGTGCGATCGCACCGTCTTGATCTCCAGTGACTAACCAACGACCATCTTGACTGGCAACCATTCTTAGGATGACGTTTCCCTTTAGAGTATTCAAGCGCCGACGGGTATTAACATCCCAAAATTTGACAGTTCCATCCCCGGAAGTGCTGGCCAAAACTTTACCCCCATCCAGCAGCGCCATATCAGTTACAGCGTCGTTATGGGCGAGAATAGTAGTGGTGCCGATGCCGCTTTTCACTTGCCAACTGCGGATCGAACCGTCTTGACTAGCAGTACCGGCGGTATTACCATCCTTGGAAAAAAGCACCCGATAAACGGGGAATAAATTACCCGCATAGGCCCGAATAAAGCGACCGGTACTCACTTTCCACAGTTTAACGAAGCCATCGTAATCGGCGCTAACAATTCCTTCACCATCGGGACTAAATGCGATCGCCTGAATCGGATGATTATGGCCGCGCAGGGTTTTTAACAGTGTACCCGTCTGAAAATCCCAGAGTTTAACTGTACGATCCCAGCTACCCGTAGCCAAAATTTTGCCATCGGGAGAAATAGCGGCATCGGTAACGAGAAAAGCATGGCCAGGATAGGTCATTTCTAATTTTCCCGTGCGCGTATTCCAGCGTTGCACTTTTCCCCCGGCATCGGCAGTTACAAAAGTCTCACCATCGGGACTAAATTGGATAGCGTTAACAGTATCTCCTAGTTGCCAAGTCCTGAGAGGTTTTTGGGTTTTTAGGTCCCATTCCCTAACAGTGCCGTCAAAACTACCACTCAGCAGCAGGGAGTTATCGGGACTAATGGCTAAAGCATAGATGGGATCCTGATCGGCTTTTAAAATAGTAACCCGTTCGACCATCTGCCAAGGAACGATTTCTGCTAGGGGAGACGCTTGCGGAGTGGTGGTTTTCTCTTTTTCCTGATTGACTGCACAACCACCAGATAGCAACAGCAGCAATAATAACGATAACGTCGGTTGATAAAGGGTTATTTTCATAGAATTTTGCCGTTGTCAAAATCATCTTAAACTACTTTAAACTTGAACTGGTAAGATTTGAATAGAATAACGACAACGAGGAACAAGATAAATGACAAATTCTTGATTGGTTGTGTTGGCTTCTTCCAGAACATTCTGTAAATTTTCACCGTGAGCCATCACTCCTTTTTCATTATAGGCAATGTATTGATTTTTATACAAATCAATCACGGTGTCACGATTTTTGTTTAACCAACGTAACATTTCTTGGGCTTGTTTTTGAGAGATTGAGTCTGTCATAATCTTTCTAGGGAGAGACGTTTTTGATGAGAAGGAAAGCATCACTAATCAGTTTATTTTTGTCAATTATAGCTTCTATTTGCTCCGATTGATAACGACCTGCTTCGACTTCTAAAGAAGCGGCATCCAAAGCATTAAGATAAGCATCGTTTAAAGTGTCTGTTAATTCCTGATCACTTAAATAATATCCTGCCGCTTTTCGGCGTTTATTGTGGCGTTGAATTTCTCGGACACTATTGCGAATGGAGACATCCCAAGAACGAGTGGTTCGGTTTTCTGCCTGTTGTTTAATTAAATGAAGTAATAAGATAACAGCATAACCACGAATGGTGCTAATAATCCCATTTTTGCTCATATCTTCAAGGTCTTCTACAATCGCCAGTGAACCTTTAATATCACCTTTTAAGAGCAAAGCTTTTAATTCTAAAAGTTCTTCCATAATCCAATTTCTTCCCCAAATACCCCTTAATTATATCTTGCCACAAGTTTCTCTATCCCAAAGCTCATTTAAGGCCATCTTGAGCAAAAAATTAATCATTTTTTCATCTAGTTTGAGGTTTTCTGTGCTATGCTGTGGTTGTTTATCTAAAAATGGAGTTTTTAATTATGACTCAAAAATTAGCAAAACTGATTGATTTGCGGGTATTGTAGCGGCGAATTGCATTCTATCTCTGATGTATAAATGCGATCTCCTTCTTTTAACTTTAAGCTAAAATAGATTGAGTTCGTTGTGATCGATCGATGGGAAAAAAAGAAAAACTGCTAGAAAAGGCCAAAAACTCGCCTCAAGGATTACGTTTTAGCGAATTTGAGAGTTTGCTTAATCTTTGCGGTTGGACTTTTGACCATCAAACAGGAAGTCATCACATTTGGTATTCATCTAAGAGAGTCCGTCTATCTATTCAACCGACAAAAAACGGTGAAGCGAAAGCTTATCAAGTTAAACAATTTTTAAAAATACAGGAGGAAGAAAATGAATCCAACCACCGAGGATTTTAACGGTTTTAGCATTAATATCTTCCAAGATGAGGAGGGAGATTGGATAGCATACTTAGTAGAAATGCCTAGCGTTTCCGCTTTTGCTGATCGCCCCCAAACAGCACTCAATCAATTAATTTTAGCTTGGGAAGGCGTTAAAGAAAGTTATCGTCAACATGGTGAAGAAATTCCTCATTTAGCTATGACAAAAAATTAGGCAAACTGTTGTGTATTGAAACTGGGTCTTGAAAAATTTAGTACAAATGCTCGGACTTTTTTTTCCCAACCCCTAACCCCAAATTCTGCTACTCAGATTCAGGTTTCTTAGCGTCTTTTTCTGGGGTATTAGGGGCGGGATTTGGGGCTATTGTCGCAATTTGGGCGGCCATTCTTGTCATTGCTTGACCTTGGGCGAATTCCTGCTGTAGTTGTTCGCTAGAAGAAACCAAACGACTTAAACCCTGAATTAAACGGATAATTTCCTGTCGCAGTTGCGGATTACCGGTAATTTCATCCACATCCGAGGTGATTTTCTGAAGATTGGCAAAAGCGGCGCGAGAGGAGTCGAGGAGTTGCTGTAGGGTGACAACAGTGGCAGGATCGGAGAGATAGGCGGTAAAGTTACCCAAATTTTCACTTAATTTAACAGCATTTGCCGAAATAGTGTTTAAATTATCGATAATTTGGCTTTTCTGCACTTCCGTCAGGATCGGATCCAAAGCAGCGAGAGTAGTTTGTAGGCGATCGCTAGTAGTTTTGATACTATCGAGAGTGGCAATTAAACGATTTTGATTAGCTGCCAAAAAAACCCGCAGTTCTTCGGTAGTTTGTCCCACCAAAAGCAGCGTTTTTCGGGCCTCCACTAGGGTAGCGTCTAAATTTCTCAGGCCGCCACTTCCCTGTAAACTTCTCAGTAAAGTAGTCGCTTCCTGACTCAATCCCCCGACACCGGAAAGATCACTAGAAAGGCGATCGAGGGAACCGGATACTTGGGGTAAGGATTCTAGGGATCTCATCCCCGAATTAACTTTACCTAGAGTACCGCTGCGACGAACCTCGCTTAAAGCGGTGGTTGCCTCACCACTAAAGCGATCGAGTCCCCCCAAGGCATTGGCAGCGCGTTGAGTAAAAGAACGAAATCCAGCCACCATATCGGGATCACTAACTAGATTAGAAATTCTCAGTAAAGATCTGATCAAGGTATTGACATTTAGCGCCGATTGCCCTTGTAAACGGGAACCGTTACAGATAATCACCTCCCCATTGCAGTTAGGACTCAAAGGGGGTTCTTTAACACCACCGACGGGTAAAGCTTGCAGGGGAGTAATATCGATCGTGGTTTCACCCACTAAACCGGATTGAATGGCTTCGATGAGGGAATTACTGGGAATTAGGCGATCTGCTGGCGAAATCTCCACTTCTACGGCGACTCCCTCCGGTTCTGGGGTAATTGCCGTCACTTGCCCGATTCTCACTCCCCGATAACCGACGCGGGTTCCCACCATCATGCCACCCACATTAGGAAAAAGGAAGCTGGCGCGATAACTGCGTCCCCCGAAGCTAAAATTACTTAACCAGGCGATAAACCAGATTAATATTCCCCCCGATGTCAGTAACATTAAACCGATACCACTTTGCCGCAGAGTTGGGGAAATCCCTCGTTGTGAACCGCCAGCTTCCATAAATAATTACTCCTCATCTCTAAACAGTATCTTACAGGAGAAATCGGGGGATTTCAGTGATCAGCTTCTGAAGGCAAGAGTCAAGGAGTCAGTATTCAGGAGTCAGGAGATTATTTTTATTTGTTCTCCCCATACCCCAATTCATAATTCATAATTCCCCCACTTCCCCATCACCCCACACCCCACACCCCACACCCCACACCCCACACCCCACTTCCCCATCACCCCACTTCCCTCAATTGACTGATCACTGAATTGGTCCGTCGATACTGCCAGTAAAAAATTGCTTGAGTACGGGGATTTCGGAGTGATAAGCCTCTTGAGTCGGCCCAACCCATTGAAATTGACCTTTATAGAGAAAAACGATGCGATCGGTGGTATTTTCGATGGTGCTGTGGACGTGGGTGACAATGAGATGGGCCCCACAGGCTTTTTTTACCTTGAGAAGTTCCATAATTACCGTCTGGATGCGGGTAGAAGCGACGGGATCAAGTCCGGCAGTGGGTTCATCGTAAAGGAGAATGTTCGGTCGATCGGCGGCGATCGAGGGATCGCTGATAATTGCTCTGGCTAAACTGACGCGTTTTCGCATCCCTCCGGATATTTCAGCTGGATAGAGGTCGTAGGAACCGGACATTCCCACTAAATCGAGTTTTTCTTCCACTAAATCCCGGATTTCGGCTCGTTTTAGCTTTGAGTGGCGATAGAGAGCAAAACCGACATTTTCCCCGACGGTGAGGGAGTCAAAAAGGGCCGATTGTTGGAAAACTAGACCAACACCGAGGGGATCTTCCCCCTGTTCTACGGTTCTCTGCCGTTTTGTGCCGTAGATGTACACTTCTCCCCGATCGGGGGCCAGTAATCCGGCGACTAAGCGTAAAATCGTCGATTTTCCCGTCCCGGAAGGACCGATCACGCCGATCGCTTCCCCTTCGTACACTTTCAGATCGACGTTATTTAAGATTACTTTCTTGCCGAAAGCTTTGGTTACTCCCCTTAATTCGACGATCGGTTCGCGCATCACCATCTAGAATATCTTTACAAAAATGCCCTTTTATTGTAGGGCAATGACCCGATCTTTCTTTTTTTTCTTTTCTGGTTTCATGGTTCGCGATTCTATCTGCATTTCGGGAATCTCTCGCAATTCTTCGGCATCTAAACGATATTGTTCGCAGACAAGACTGAGACGAATACCGGAACAGCTAACGGGATTAACTGAATGGGTGAGATCTCCTTGAAAGAGGATCAGGGTGTTAGCACAAGGACGAATCTGGGCCACGGAACGATTGCCTGTTGCTAGTACCAGTTCCCCCCCTTGAATATCTTTAGGAACCTGCACATAAAGGACGCTAACTAGGAGCGGGGGATCGATTGTTTTACAATAGGAGCGCAGGGAGCGATCGATATGGGGATCTACCCGTGAACCGGTTTGTAGGAGTAAGGGGTTAAGATAAAAAGCGTTGCAGTCAGCTTGTAAACTGCGATCAAGATAGGGTTTAAAATAGGGAAACATTCGTTCAACTTCGCTGATTTGTGTGCGTCGAAAAGCGATGGAAAAGCCTTTGGTTTTAACGAAATCTCGATTTAAATTGTTAACTGTGAAGTGGGGACAAGCGAGAATCTGTCCTTGTAGTTCGCTCAGATAACTGGGAGTGAAAGCGTCGGGATATTGGGAATAGTAAGGCACGGATAGAATCGCAACGGGATGGCAATCTTTAGGATAGCTTGTTTTTAGGGGAGATGGGGATAATTTTCCCAGAAGTGTTCTGTCTGTGTGTATTTTAAGATAAGAGCTTGACTAACTCTCCTTAATTCTCCGAGGGATTTATTGTCGAGCCGATTTTCTACCGTAGCGGTTATTATTGTTAACTTTTTGATTGACTAATCAAATACCTCAAATTCCTGGCCGATCTTGCCAAAATATTCCCCCAAACGTTGTTGAATGATATTAATATACTGATATTCAATTTCAATACCAATAGTCTGATAACCTAATTCTAGAGCGGCAATTAAAGTTGTACCCGTTCCAGCAAAAGGATCGAGAACTATATGACTGTTATCCTGTGGTAGAAATAACTCGAGCAGTTTTCTAATCAATGATAAAGGTTTAATCGTACAATGCTCATCAAAATTTTCATCCCGTCCTTTAGAAAAGCCCTCTAAAATATTGGATTGAAAAGAGCCGTCACTTAGTATAGCTTTGAAGGGACCTAATCCAGTCATTTGTAGAGTTTCAATATAATTGTTTTTTAGGGGCTTCTGCACAATAACTATAGCTTCCCATTCATTTCTCAAGCAAGTATGCCAACCTTGCCATTGTTGGGCATTAGTATCACCAATTTTGTCAAGTTTTTTCTCAATATTTAATCCTTTAGGAATGCCTGAATGTCGTCTATAAACCAGCACATCTCTAGCATAAAAACCGGCATTTTCAAGAGCAATCTGAATATGAGCCAGTGTTCTTGTGCTACTAAAAACAGCGACAACAGCCCCGCTTTTACAAACACGCATTAGTTCCTTTGACCAATCTGTTGCCCATTCAATATAATTGACCACATTTTCGCGATTGCGTTGATACCAACGCTCATTGCGAACCCCACCAGCTAACCCACTTCCATAGGGAATATTTTTTACCAGTGTGGAACTGTTTTGAATGCGTTCTCTGCGTCTTTGGATTTCATCATGATCCCAATTTCTGCCAATGAACTCATAATTATAGGGTGGATCTGTGATCACACAAGATATACTAGATTCTTCTAGTAAAGTGAGAATTTCTCTACAATCACCGTGCAGAAGTTGCCATCTTTTTGAGATATTCATCGGGCAATATAAAACTCCTGTGTTTCAGAAAATTTATCAAAAGCTTTCAGCAAATCGAACCCACTGCGATCAAGTATATAATCAAAACTTTGTTGGCTCTGCAAAACAGTCCAGCCCCCCAGATGACAAGCTTTAATCGCTGCTGGTAAGTTATCCTCTCGCACAATCAGTAAAATAGGTCTAAGTCCTCTTTCCTGTAATAGTTTTCCATACTGTTTAAACTTTTTAAGTGTGCCAGAATCTCCCGAACCAATTCTATATTTAGCATCAATGGCATCTCTACCTAAAATGCAGTCACAAGGTTGATCATCTGCAATCTTTAAAGCCGGTTGATAATCTAAACAATTAGCCTTAAAAACTTCTGTCACCAGACGTTGCCAACACATTCCTAGTTCCCTGCCCCAATACTGACGATTTTCCCTTTTTAAACTAGGAGTAATTCCAAATACCCTCATAAGCGAATCATAATCATCATTTTCTTCTCCATAGATTTTGTCACTAAAAGAACTTTGGTATTGTCTCAAAATTCCCTTGAGGAGGTTTTCTATTTGATCGGGTGGCATCAATAATCCTTTTTGATATAGATAGCTAACTACTGATTATCTCCCCAAATTATCGGTAATCTGTTCAAAGATAATATCACCCTTGGCCAAGGAAAATGAGCGGTTATTTACACAGTCCTTCCATCCTCCCCCTAACATTTTAACAGCCGATCGTCCCTAATCTCTAAATCATTGACTACCCACGGTTTACAATAGTTAAGAACCAACGGCAAGCAAGAATTAACGATGCGGATTTCGATCAACTGGTTACGAGAATTAGTCAAAATAGCCCAATCTCCCCAAGAATTAGCCGAATTATTGACAATTGCGGGAATAGAAGTGGAAGAGATCGAGGATCGCCGAGAATGGGCAAAGGGTGTGGTTATTGGTAAAATTATCGATCGCCAACCCCATCCCAATGCAGATAAACTAAGTGTCTGTCAGGTGGATATCGGTCAGGACAACCCTAGTACAATTGTCTGTGGTGCGCCCAATGCTAGGGCTGATATTCTAGTTCCCGTGGCTACTTTGGGAACTCATTTACCAAAAATCAATTTAACGATTAAACCGGCTAAATTGCGGGGGGTAAAATCGGAAGGGATGATCTGTTCCCTCGCAGAATTAGGATTAACTAAGGATTCTGAAGGAATCCACATTTTTAGTCAGGAAAATCTCCCTTTAGGTACAGATGTTCGTCCCCTTTTAGGACTCGATGAGGTGATTTTAGATATTTCTCCCACCGCTAACCGTGCCGATGCTTTGAGTATGATCGGAGTCGCGCGAGAAGTGGCGGCTTTGACAGGAGGAGAATTAAGCCTACCAAAAGTGAAATTAGGGGAATTTTCCCCTAAAAAAGATTTAACGCTGGAAATATCAGAAAATAAAGCCTGTCCTGCTTATATTGGTACGGTGATCGAGGGGGTAAAAATTGGCCCATCTCCGCTATGGTTGCAACAGCGTTTACAGGCTGCCGGATTGCGATCGATCAATAATGTGGTCGATATTACTAATTATGTCCTCTTGGAGTGGGGACAACCTTTACACGCTTTCGATCGCGATCGTTTACAAAGTTTTGCCGGAGGTAAATCCGTGACTATTGGGGTCCGTTTTGCCGAGGAAGGGGAAAAAATTATTAGCCTTGATGGTCAGGAAAGAAGCTTAAAAGAGCTTAATTTATTAATTACTGCCAATAATAAGCCGGTAGCTTTAGCGGGGGTGATGGGAGGTCAAGATACAGAAGTTAACGAGGAAACCGTTAATCTTGTGCTAGAGTCGGCTTTATTCGATCCGATCGCTATCCGTCGTTCCTCAAAAGCGCAGGGTTTACGCAGCGAATCTTCCGGACGCTATGAACGCGGTGTTAATCCCGCCGCTTTGGAATATGCTTGTCAAAGGGCGATCGATTTGATTCTAGAGTTAGCTGGGGGAACTGTCAGCAGTCAGGTTAAAGCTGATTATCGCGCCGAACGGTCCAGGGGTTCGATCGAATTGCGTTTACAACGTTTACAGCAGCTACTGGGTCAAGTTACCCTAGATAATGGTGCGATCGGTGAAATTCTCGCCGAAGATGTGGAACGGATTTTAGGCAATTTAGGCTGTGAATTGCAGTTAACCTCAAAAAATCCTGTTCTGTGGACTGTGACAGTGCCAGACTACCGTTATCGGGATTTAGAACGGGAAATTGACTTAATTGAAGAAGTAGCGCGACTGTACGGATATGATCGCTTTGTCGATACTTTGCCAGCAAAAACCGCAGCCGGAGGATTATCCTTTGAGGAAACTATACAGCGTCGGGTACGGGAAGCTTTTCGAGCAGTCGGTTTGACGGAATTAGTCCAGTATTCCCTCGTTAAACCGGAATTAGCGGAAGTTGTCCTCGCTAATCCCCTTTTTGTCGAGTATTCTGCTTTGCGGACTAATCTCCTAGACGGTTTAATCGAAGCGTTTGAGTATAATCAGTCTCAGGGTAACGGTTCCTTAAATGGCTTCGAGATCGGGCGAGTTTTCCGCTTAGAATCGGATAATATCAACGAATACGATGCAATTGCTGGCATTTTTGGCGGTGATTTCTTCCCGGCCGGACGTTGGCTGCGATCGGGTAAAGAGGTGGCCATGACTTGGTATGAAGCAAAAGGGATTTTAGAAGCAGTATTCGATCGCCTTTCGCTGACAGTAAGCTACGAAAAAGATGCCGAAGATGCGCGTTTTCATCCCGGACGAACAGCATCTTTATGGATTGGCAAACAACGCCTAGGTATATTCGGTCAACTACACCCGCAATTGCGTCAGCAAAAGGGATTAATTGAGGCAGTTTATGCCTTTGAAATCCAGTTCCCGCTCCTGTTAGCAACTCTTAGCGATAGTGCCAAAATTACCCCGCGTTTACAGGTCTATTCTACCTATCCGGGGGCTGCGCGAGATATTGCCTTCTTTGTTTCCACAGATATACCCGTAGATAGATTGACAAAAACTATCAAAAATGCTGGGGGAACTCTTTTAGAAAAAGTCGAATTATTCGATCGCTATCAGGGGCAGAATGTGCCAGAAAATCATTGTAGTTTGGCCTTTAGTTTAGTCTATCGTGCCAGCGATCGAACTTTAACCGATGAAGATGTGGAACCCTTAATGACAAAAGTGCGAGAAGCTTTAGTTAAACAGTTCCAAGTTTCTTTAAGAAGTTAAATTCAGCGATCAGTTAACAGTTATCAGACATCGCCCTTATAAGTAGGGTTTGCTGAAAAAGTTTGTTGGTGGGGTTAGGAGTCTCCGAGTCGGTCGTCGGTCGTCGGGAGTTTCAGGCTTTGTTGCCCTCTCTTTTTTGTACCAAATGACGTACTATATTAAGGATAATGCAAGGTTTTTGATGGTCCCAATCCGATTTTCGCAGCATGAACATCGGATTTTAACAGGTCAAAAGCCTTATTTTAAAAGGGTTTTACCATTATTCAGCAAACCCTAAGTAGGTAGGTGTTAAAAATTATCAGATGCCCCCCTTATCAACTATCCATTAGTCAGATCTTTCTTAACAAAAAGAGAAGAAACTTAAAAAAAAGGGAAACGATTGATAGGTATAGTTTTGAAAGAAGGAATTAAGGTGGAGGTAAGCAAAAAAATGGAGAAATGGGCAGCCCAAGAATTACAGTATGCAGACCTAGGGGACACCAGAAGAAA
>NZ_SFBZ01000246.1:0-6998 GCF_007095495.1 Microcystis sp. M_QC_C_20170808_M9Col
CGATGTTTGATAATATTTGTAAATTTATCGCCGAAAACTTCTCCGATGATCTAGCCACTTGGTTATTGGGTTCTCCCCTCTCCTTAACCGTCCTCGACCCGACAGAATTACAATTAGACCCCATTCGTGCCGATTCTCTGATTTTTTTGCAGTCAGAGGAATTGATTCTCCATACTGAATTTCAAACCGACCCCGACTCTAAGATTCCCTTCCGAATGCTCGATTATCGCATTCGCGTCTATCGTCGTCATCCCCAAAAACCAATGCGTCAAGTGGTAATTTATCTGCGACGCAGTGATTCTCCCCTAGTACAAGAAAATACTTTCCGTCTGGGGGAAACTTTTCATTCTTTTCAAGTCATCCGTCTTTGGGAAGAAAATACACCACAATTTTTCCATCATCCCGGTTTATTACCCTTTGCCGTACTCAGCAATACCGATGACCCCGAACAGGTGTTAAGTCAGCCCGTTCTTTAGAAACTATCCCCGAAAAACAGGTGCAAAGCAATCTCGCTGCCGCCACCAGTATTCTCGCTGGGTTAGTATTAAATCGAGAGACGATTAAAAATATTCTTCGGAGTGCAGAGAGGAAGGCGAGGAAAAAGGACTAAAAAAAGGCTTGCAAGCGGGTAAAGAGGAAAAAGCTCGACAAATTGCCCTAAAAATGCTATCTGCTGGCTTTCCTATCCCAGAAATCGCCCAATTTACCGATTTATCCCCCGCAACTATCGAGGAATTACAAAGACAGCAGCACAATTAAAGCTTTTAACCGCAAAGGGTGGCGAATTGGCAAAATTTTGGCTCATCCCCCCACCCCAAGCGCGGTTAACGACGTTTAGCGAGGCGACGCACCACTAAACCACCACCTAGTATGCCTAGTCCGATAATACTAGAAGGTTCGGGAGTGGACACATTACCAATATCACCCGGAATATCAGCAGCAACAAGGCGAAAGTTATCGATTGCAGCATAACCACTGCTTAGAATATCGGTTTTATGCCAAAAAAGCCGCAATTTTCTCCACGGCAGCCTCTAGAATATCGGGATCGTGAACTAAGGCAAAACGCACATAACCCTCGCCACCCTTACCAAAACCGGAACCCGGGGAAACAGCGACACCGGTTTGGGCCACCAATTGCCGACAAAAATCGACGGAATTACCCGGCCAACTGGGGGGAATTTTCGCCCAAACGTACATAGTGGCGGCCGGAGTGGCAACTGGCCAACCGATGCGATTTAGGGCATTAATAAACACATCCCGGCGTTTTTGGAAGATAGCGACGGTTTCCTTGACTGAATCTTGATTACCGGTTAAAGCAGCGATCGCACCGTTGAGGATGCCCAAATACTGATTAAAATCAACCATGGCTTTAATCTGTCGCAAAGCCATAATTAACTGCGGGTTGCCAATGGCGAAACCGATGCGAAAACCGCCCATATTATAGGACTTGGAAAAGGTAAAAAACTCGATCGAATTAGTTTTAGCTCGATCGGCCTGTAAAATTGACGGGGGGGGCGATGTTCCCGCAAAAAAGATGTCTAGATAGGGAAAATCGTGGATTAAAACTAAATTATGCTGGCGGCAAAAATCAACCGCTTTTTGGAAAAATGCCAGAGGTGCGATCGCTGTGGTGGGATTATGGGGATAACTCAAGACCATCAGCTTCGATTGTGCCAGCACTAGGTCAGGAATGTCCTCTAAAACCGGCAGAAAGTCATTTTTTGCCAAAATTGGCATTCCGTAGATTTGACCGCCGGCAAGGGCAACACCGCCTAAATGGGAGGGATAACCCGGATCGAGGAGCAGGGCAAAATCCCCGGGGTTGAGAAGGGCCAAA
Organism: Microcystis sp. M_QC_C_20170808_M9Col; assembly: GCF_007095495.1. NCBI lineage: Bacteria > Bacillati > Cyanobacteriota > Cyanophyceae > Chroococcales > Microcystaceae > Microcystis > Microcystis sp. M_QC_C_20170808_M9Col. Next base: position 1,838 of record NZ_SFBZ01000246.1, read on the forward strand.
GGTAGATGGGCCGTGCCTTCCTGAGAACCAATTAGGGGTAAAACCTCCGTTTCCGGATCGATGGGAACACCAAAGCGATCGCTATACCAGTTAGCGGCAGTTATTCGGAAGTCTCTGGTCCCATTATGGAGTAAATAGCCGTGGGTGTGAGGATCGTGGAGAGATCGCTCTATAGCATCGACAACGTGGGGAGCAGCCCCAAGATCGGAGGAACCGAGCGAAAGATCGATAATGGTATTACCCGCTTCTCTACTGGCAGCCTTTGCCCGATCCATATCGGCAAAAACGTTGGATTGGAGTGCCTGTAAGCGGTGTGCTAGGGTTAAGTTATTCATAACCACAGATACCTAATTAGCTGACATAGGTATCGATAAAAGATTGTAATTGTTGTTTGCCGATCGCCCCTTCATGAGTGGCAATAATTTCGTTATCTTTAAAGATGCGTAAAGCAGGAACACCTTTCACATCACATTTAGCCACCGAGTTGGGGTTAGGGTCTATTTCTAGTTTAACTACTTTTAGCCGTTCGCCGTAGGTGTTGGCCACCCAATCGATCGAGGGGGATACCAAACGGCACGGACCGCACCAACTCGCCCAAAAATAGACTAAAACGGGTTTTTCGACCTCAAAAACCTCTTGGTCAAACTTCTGATCGCTAATGACAGTTACGCTACTCACAGTATTTATTTCCTCACCATCGCTACTGATCATCATAGAGGTTCTGGGTAATTTTCGGCAATTATCCACTTCTACGCTTCCTTAAACATTAGGATCAAAGACATCGCGTAAACCATCACCGATAAAATTAATACTTAACACCGTGATCACGATAGCCAGAGCGGGAAAAATGACCAAGTGGGGGGCAGTTGTCAAGTAATCTTTAGCTTTAAATAACATTTGTCCCCAAGTCGGCACATCGGGGGGGAAACCCAAACCCAAAAAACTCAGGGTTGACTCGGTAATAATCGCATTACCCACCGCTAAAGTAGCCGCCACGATAATCATTCCCAAAACATTAGGCAATAAATGCACCCAGATTAAACGGAAAGGAGTGGCCCCCAAAGCAATCGCAGCCGAGATAAATTCCATCTCTCGTAATTTTAAGAAATTTCCCCGCACCAATCGGGCTACCGACATCCAATTTAAACCCCCGATTACTAAAACCACGAGGATAAAAATACCCGTTTCCGGTCCGGCGATTTTTTTGATACTATCGCGAAATAGATAGACAATCAGCAAAAGTAGGGGTAATTGGGGCAAAGATAGGAATAAATCCGTTAATCGCATCAATAAGCCATCGATCGCCCCCCCGTAAAACCCGGAAATAGCCCCGATCGCCGTTCCCAGAATAATCGCCACCATCATAGCAGCAATCCCCACCGCTAGGGAAATTCGACCCCCCACCAAAATCCTTGCCAATTGATCCTGTCCCAGATCATTAGTGCCGAAAAGATGTTTTAAACTGGGGGGAGCAGTGGTTTGACTAAAATCAATGGTATCGATGGGGACCCGATAAAAAATCGGACCGAATAGGACGGCAAGAATAATTATAATTAATGCGATCGCTCCTATTACTGCCAAGGGATCTCGGTAAAAACGTCGCCAAGTATCGATAATTGCAGAAGACAGGGGAGACATAAGCTGTTAAGTGTTTAAATTACTTTTTGAGACGAGGCACTCTTGCATTAGGGGAGATTCCGCTAATCTAAGAATAAACGGTTTAAATGAGTCTTTTTAGTCTGCTGTATTTTAGGTAAAATCTCAAGATGAGTCCCTTTATTGAAGGAAACGTTGTGTTATAGTATAACTCAAGTTCAGAAAATAGAGAGTAAAACTATGACTGTTAAAGAACTTATTCAAACAGCAATTGATAATTTACCTGAAGAACAACTAGATGAACTTTATCAATTAATTAAAAATTTCACCGCCAGCAAAAACAACTTATTAGAAGAAAAACCATCCTTATTCAAACGTCATTTTCCAGTTGAGAATATGGTGGGTAAAGCTAAAATACTAGGTGATATGGTCAGTCCTATTGTAGATGAAGAAGATTGGGAATGTCTGAAGTAATTGTGCTTGATACTCATATTTTGTTGTGGTTAATAAATGGCAATTTTGACAGATTTCCCGATCATTGGCTAGAAAAATTTGAGTTAGCAGAATCTCTCGGAGTTTCCCCCATTTCTTGCTATGAAATAGCCCTTGCTAACCAACGGGGGAGATTAGAATTAAGTTATCCCCTTCAAGAGTGGATTCAACAAGCTTTAACAGTAGCTAAAATAGATATATTTTCAATTACCCCCGAAATTGCCATTAGAGCCGTTAATTTATCTCCCATTCACAAAGATCCTTTTGACCGTATTATTATGGCTACAGCCTTAGCATACGGGGCAAAACTGGCTAGTATTGATAACTTATTTTCTAAATATGTTGAAATCAAAGATCATCTCATGGAGAGAGGGAAATAGTAATAAGTAAGAGGACAAAATCAACAGATGATTAAAATTTACACGGAAATCGAACGGGGGCAAAATTGGTTACAGCGCCATCAAAAATGTTGTCCGATATTTGCCCTAGTTTTGGGGTTTACCGAGACGGGATTAATCCCCGGAATCTCCACCGCCGGTGCTACCCCGGAAGATAGAAAATATACAGCGATCGCCGATGCCGAATTTATCGTTAAAGGAGTTTCACCCCATCCCCGTTATCCCTTACCCCCCCTAACGGTGGGAGCCTCCCCCGCCTATATTACCCGCGCCGTGGTGGAAAAATTAGCCATTCCCGTCCTCGTTTTTAACGCCGGTTTACCCTTGCCCCCGGCCGTCGATTATATCGAACTGGGGGGACAACCGGCCCGTTGTCTCTCCACCGGCCGCGCCCTAGACCTGACCATAGTAAAACACCTGTTCGCCCAAGGATTAACTTGGGGAGAAAAATTAGCCCGCCAGTCTAGTTATCTAATTATCGGCGAGTGCGTGGTCGGCGGCACCACCACCGCCCTCGCCATCCTCACCGGATTGGGTTATCGAGCCAACGGCAAAGTTAACAGCAGCCATCCCCAGTGCAATCATGCTCAGAAACAGGCAATAGTTGAGCAGGGATTAGCCCGAAAAGAAATTTTTGATCCTTTTGAGGTAATCACCGCCCTAGGCGATCCTCAGCAGATTTTCGTCGCTGGCATGGCCATCGCCGCCAGTGGGCAAGGTGGGGTACTCCTCGCCGGAGGAACCCAAATGTTAGCCGTTTCTGCCCTAATTCAAGCTCTAGTGGCTAAATATGCCTATCCGGTTAACTGGGAAAATATCATCGTCGGCACAACTCGCTGGGTAGCGGAAGATAAAACGGGGGATACGGTGGGATTAGCCCGAATGATCGGAAAAGTGCCTTTATTAGCCACACAATTAGACTTTTCTGCCTCTAAATACCCGGTTTTGCAAGCTTATCAACAGGGTTTTGTCAAAGAGGGAGTGGGTGCGGGGGGATGTGCGATCGCCGCTTATCTGTACCAGAATTGGACTAATCAAGATTTGCTCAAAGCGATCGAAAATTTAATCGGGTTTCAACTAAACTGTTGACTATCTAGGGTTTGCGGCAAAAAGTTTTTCCTGGGGGCAGGGTGTAGGGTTTTGCCGATTTTCAGGTGGTCAATTACCTAATTTTCAGGGAAAAAGTCCAGGGATTTTCCCCCTGATCACTCCCATGCCGGCCACTTTGGGATTTCAAAAAGGTCTAAAAGTCTTATCCAACAAGGTTTTTAGATTTATTCAGCCAACCCTAAATACGCGGGCAGCTTATGAGAGAAAATAGTGACTAGCAGATTTCTAGTCAATAATTAGGGCTATTTTCCCCGTCACCGAACCAGTTTCTAGCAGTTGATGGGCGCTGATAGCTGCCGCTAAAGGGAAGGTTTGGGAGAGATGAATAGTTAACTTTTTCTCGTCAATTAAACGCGCCCCTTGTCTGAGAATTTCTGTTTGATATTTTTGCGCTTCTGGCAGTCCCATCAAAGCCGGGGTTAACATTAATTCTAAACTAATCCGCAAATTGCGATCGCGCGCTTCCTTCCAGCTGCCCGTAGGTTCCAAAATCGTCACCATATCGCCGTACACTCGCACCGCTCGGCAAGTTTGGCCAAAAGTTTCCCCTCCCACCGTATCAAAAGCGATATCTACTCCTTTCCCTGCGGTTTGTTGAAGTATCGCCGAGACAAAATCGGTTTGTTTGTATAAAATCGGGTAATCTGCCCCTAATTGCCGCACTAAACGCTCTTTATCGCTATTTCCCACCGTCGTATAAACTTTAGCCCCCTTCAGTTTCGCCAATTGAATCGCGACATGACCAACACCCCCGGCCCCGCCATGGATAAGTACGCTTTGTCCCGACTGAAGACGGGCGCGATCGTAGAGTGCTTCCCAAGCGGTGATTAAAACTAAAGGTACAGCGGCCGCCTCGGCAAAAGAAAGAGATTTCGGCTTGTGGGCTAGATAATCCGCCTCGATCAGGGCATATTCGGCATAATTTCCCGTGCCGGCCTTGCCCAGTCCGCCGTTACAAAAATACACTTCATCCCCGGGGCGAAAATCCTGCACCGCCGCCCCAACGGCCTCGACAATTCCCGCCCCGTCACAGCCCAAAATGGCCGGCATTTGCTCGGGGTAAAAAGTGCCGCGTTTACGAATTTTTGTATCAATAGGGTTGACACCAGCGGCTTTTAATGCTACTAAAACCTGATGCGGTTGACTAATTTTCGGGGTGGGGACTTCCTGAAGCTGTAGGACATCCACGGCGGTCATGAGGATAGCTTTCATCGAAAATTTGGGTCTGAAACCCCGCCGTTTTACGGCGGCTTTACCGTCAAATATTAGCACATTTACACGATATATGCTAGAATGCGGGATATGGAAAAAGCCTATTCGTTTCGATTTTACCCAACACCCGAACAAGAGTCGCTATTGCGGCGCACATTGGGCTGTGTAAGATTAGTTTACAACAAAGCTCTCCATGTCAGAACACAAGCTTGGTATGAAAGACAAGAAAGAGTAGGCTACGCTCAAACTTCTTCAATGCTAACCGATTGGAAAAAACAAGAAGAATTAGAGTTTTTAAACGAAGTAAGCTGTGTACCTTTACAACAAGGGTTAAGACATTTACAAACAGCTTT
>NZ_SFBZ01000247.1:0-21710 GCF_007095495.1 Microcystis sp. M_QC_C_20170808_M9Col
ACTCTGTGTAAGACAGTACATGGTTTTTTAACTGTGGTATGCGACGGTGGTGGAAGCAGAAACTTAAATCGTGAGGTTTAGGAATCGCCGCACTTTTAGGGCGGCGAGGATGTCAACTATGACTCCTCTATCTGGCAACAAATAACCGAGGCAGCCCATGACTGAGCCAATTCCTGATAAATTATCGGAACGAATCGATACAGGTGTTAGAGTCGCAATCGCAGAAGCAATTGAGAGACACCGCCTCTTAGGAGAATCTATCAGCATTTTCAAAGATGGTCAAATTGTCACCTTAACAGCCGCGCAAATTCCGCCAAAACTTGCCAAAAAAACGGAAGTGTAAAAAATTGGTTGACTGTCTCAAATTTCACTATTCATAGAAACAGTTTCACCTATCCGAGGGATTTATATAGGGCTTGCTGAATAAATGTAAAATATAGACGAGGTAAGGGTTTTAGGGTTCTGTTTTGCTCTCACAGGTGCAAGATTTTGAGAGAATCTTCGTTCAAAACCTTGCGTCTTCATCGGCCCGTGTCCTGTAGGGGCGAAGCATTCGGGCAATAACCTATCGGTGAAACCGTAGATTTTCTATCCGAATGCTTCGCCCGTACTTTTTCAGCAGACCCTATATAGATGTCAATTTTAGCAAATTCCCGTTACGAAAATCAAAAGTACATAGTATAATAGTACTGTTCTTTACCTTTCGAGGTATAAATATGACCTTAACAGAAAAACAAAAAAACCTTTTGCGATGGATAGTTGAAGGAGTACGGGCTGGTTATTTTCCCGCCGAGGACAATATTTTGTGGGGTTGTCAGGTTTTCGGAGGTCCTAGTTGGCCAAATTACACGGGTTCTGATAGCTGTCCTGAGGTCGAATTCCCAACGCTCGGTGGATTAGAAAAATCTGGTTATATTAATTTGCAAACAATAGCCTCGGATGAATACAAGTGCGCTCTAACAGGAAAAGCTTATGAAGCGGTTGATTCTAACTTTGCTGAACCCAATCGCTCGGCTATTCGTCATCTAATTCCCTTGACTGAAGTTGAACATTTAGACTGCGAACTATGGGAGAGAGTCCGTTTTTCTGTGAGTGCGGGTGGAGATAATCCAAAAGCGTGGGATACTGCGATTCGCAATGCGACAGTGGTTTTAGAAGACCGCATGAGGAAACTGGGAAATATAGATAATATTAATCAAAAAGCCACGGGTAATGGTATTGTTAACCTAATTTTTGGAAGCAATAAATCTCTACAAAAAGATAAGCTTCCATCAGAAGAATTAGAGGCATACCGTGATTTATATTCGGGTACAATGAAGCTTTTTCGTAACCGTTACGCTCATCGATTCATCGATCCTAAACCAGAGGAGGGTGGAGAAATTATCGTATTCATTAATTTATTGTTGAAGATGCTAGATAATTTAGATTGGGAGACAGAAAACGAGAATACATAAATCTCTAATTCTTGTCTGGTTTAACGGTGGATTACGCTGAAGCTAATCCACCCTACTGTAGGATAATTGTCTTCTAGCTTCGTAGAGGATGACAGCAGTAGCGATCGCAACATTTAAAGATTCCACACCACCAAAGAGGGGAATTTTCACCGTTTCATCGGCTAAAGTCGCTAATTGGGGCGATAAACCGGCTCCTTCATTGCCTAATAATATTAAAGTCGGACGGGTAAAATCAATCTCCCAATGGCTTTTGGTGGCTGTGGGTAAAGTCGCGATCGCTTTTACCCCCTGTGCTTGATATTTTTTCACCAAAGCCGATAAATCCGATTCTACCACTAGGGGCGATCGAAACCATTCCCCGGCGGAACTGCGGATCACTTTGGGATTATCGATTTCGACGCTATCAAGACTTAACCAGATACCCTGTACCTCTGTAGCCACAGCAGTGCGAATAATAGTGCCGAGATTGCCTGGATCCTGCAATCTTTCCAAAACTAAGCCCAATTGTAGCGGATTTTGGGGGACTGGATGAAGGTGATCACGGGCAATAGTGGCAATCACACCATCGGGGTTAACCGTGGTTGCTAGGGAAGCGAGGACTTCCGGGGAAACTATCTCGACTCGTTTGGCTTGATTTTGAAGCTTCTCTGCTAATTCTCCCTGTCTTTGCTGCCACTTTTCAGTATAACAAACCGTCTCTAGGGAACAATTCACGGCTAAAGCCGTCTCTAGTAAGTGGGTTCCCTCAATTAAGGACAAATTCTGCTCCTGTCGCTCTCTAGTGCGGTGTAGCTTGCGAATTTGCTTGATTAAAGGGTTTTGAACACTGCTAATCATAGCCGTTACAGGAGAGCGATCGAGATTATAGCCAATCGGATTTTTCACCCCGCTAGGGCTACGCTAAACCACTGCGTCTTGAGGGAGATAATGCGGAACTCGGGACTTGAACCCGAAAGTCTTTGCAGACACTAGAACCTGAATCTAGCGCGTCTACCAATTCCGCCAGTTCCGCATTTTTCTTTCACAATCTTTTATTATACTATCGGACAATCCATAAGTCAAGATAGTTCAGATAATTAAGACAAAAATCGCTTTTCGGGGTAGAATCACCAATAATTTCCTCAAAAATCTGATAAAATGCAGTGTCATTTTGCCAAAGCTCTCCTTAGCCAAGACTGCCAACCAAGATAAATGAATCATCCTATGACCATCGATACCGAGCATCCCTATTTAGAAATTCAAGGTCGTCACTCTCTCAAGGGTGAAGTCAAGATCAGTGGTGCCAAAAATGCCGCTCTAGTGATTATGGCGGGGGCTTTACTCTGCTCCGACGAGTGCCAGATTAGTAATGTACCTGCCCTGGCCGATATCGAGCGGATGAGTCAAATTCTCTCGGCTTTGGGCGTGCAAGTCAGTCGCACCGGAGATAGACTAGAGATTGATGGCAGAGACCTCAAACAAGCTCAAGCACCCTACGATCTCGTCTCCCAGTTGCGGGCCAGTTTTTTTGCCATTGGACCGATTTTAGCCCGTTTAGGAGAAGCAAAAGTTCCCCTCCCCGGCGGCTGCGCCATTGGGGCCAGACCAGTGGATCTGCACGTTAGAGGCCTACAGTCAATGGGTGCAGATGTATTAATTGATCGTGGCATGGTACACGCCCGCGTTAAGGGTAATGGTCGTCTGAAAGGGGCGAATATTTATCTGGATTATCCCAGTGTGGGAGCGACGGAAACCCTAATGATGGCGGCGACTTTAGCGTTTGGGGAAACCATTCTCGGTAATGCGGCCCAGGAGCCGGAGGTGATTGATTTAGCCAATTTTTGTGTTTCCATGGGGGCAAAAATTCGCGGTGCCGGGACCAATACAATTGTCATCGAGGGAGTTTCCCGTCTGCACAGTACCGATTACAGTATCATTCCCGATCGCATTGAAGCTGGGACTTTACTGATAGCCGGGGCGATTACCCGCTCAGAAATTAGTCTTTATCCCGTGATTCCCAGCCATTTAGCTTCGGTAATTGCCAAACTGCACGAAATCGGTCCGGAAGTGGTGGAAGATGGTCCTAATCGTCTCCGGATTATCCCTAAAGACTTAAAAGCCACCGATATCGAAACCCTGCCCTATCCCGGTTTTCCCACGGATATGCAGGCCCAATTTATGGCTCTATTAACTTTAGCCGAGGGCAGTAGCGTGGTTAATGAGACGGTTTTTGAAAATCGTCTGCGTCATGTGGCCGAATTAAAGCGTCTGGGAGCAGATATCAAGGTCAAAGGAAATGTGGCCTTAGTGCGCGGTGTGCCTTTCCTCTCCGGGGCTCCGGTGATGGCCACGGATCTACGCGCTTCGGCAGCTTTGGTGGTGGCAGGATTAGCAGCCCGGGGGACTACTATTGTGCAGGGACTCCATCACCTCGATCGAGGTTACGATAATTTAGAGGGTAAATTAAGAGCATTAGGGGCAAATTTACGCCGGGTTGATCCTTTAGCCTTAGAATTGGCTACCCTGTCCCCATCTTAACAGAAAAAGGGCGAAGCATTCGGGCAATAACCTATCGCTGAAACCGTAGATTTCCCATCCGAATGCTTCGGCCCGACAGATATTATCTGACTTTTTCACCGCCTATTCATCTGCTGTAAAATAACGCTCTAGAAAATCCAGAGCATGATTTCTTAAATCATAATATTCTTGAGTTTCTCGCATGGCGTGACGATCCCGGGGATGGGGAAAAGGAACCGTTAAAATCTCACCGATATTAGCATGGGGCCCATTGGTCATTAAAACAATGCGATCGGACATGAAAATTGCCTCATCTACATCATGGGTAATCATAATCACCGCTTGCCGGTGACTCTCCCAAATTTTCAGCACTTCCTGTTGTAATTTTCGCTTAGTTAAAGCATCTAAAGCCCCAAAAGGTTCATCCATTAATAGCATTTTCGGTCGAGTTACCAAAGCGCGAGCGATGCCCACCCGCTGCTTCATTCCGCCGGAGATTTCTTCGGGATATTTATCAGCAGCGGCCGTTAAATGCACCATAGCTAAATGTTCATTAACAAGGCTATTTTTTTCAACTTTACTAGCACTTTTAAGAACTTCATCCACCGCCAAGCGAATATTTTCTCGCACTGTCAACCAGGGCAAAAGAGAATAATGTTGAAAAACCATCATGCGGTCAGCCCCCGGTTTACGAATTAACTTTCCTTCTAAAGTGACCTGTCCCGAGGAGGCTTGTTCTAAACCGGCAATAATTTTTAAAAGCGTCGATTTGCCGCAACCGGAATGACCGATCACCGAAATGTATTCCTGGGAACCAATAGTTAGATTGACCCCATCGAGGACAACAAAATTGCTGCCATCAGCCTTAGGATAAGCTTTAACGATATTTTTAATCTCTAAAAATTCCTCCCCGGAAAAGGAACTTGAGAGCGAGTTAGGAACAGAGGAGAATTGGGCCATAATAATTAATTATCCCTGCAAATAAAAGAATTGAGGTGAATTGGCGCGAATTTCAAAACTGTTGAGATAACCGACGAGATCGCTAGGATCAAAAGCTTTTTGATCGATAAAAGCCCCCGGCGGTACGACGTAATAATCCTCGCTGGGAGAAACAATACCCATATCGTTGGCGATTTGACGGTATAAATCGGTTTTCCAAGCTTTTTTGGCTACTTCTTCCGCATTTTTGGGTATTTCAGCAATCTGTCCCCAGCGAGCGGCTTGGGTGATTAACCAAAGACTTTCGGATTGCCAGAGAAAGGTAGAATGATCGTGATCGGCTTTGGCAATATCTTTCGGCATGGCGAAAAAAATTGTCGTCGCTAGATCCTCAACCAGACGTTTTCGATCATCGAAACCCCCATAGTTGTAATCCCCAACGATGCCGGGGCGGGTAAATTGTGGTTTTGCCCCTGTAAACGAGCGCCCGGAAATGATCGTCGCTACTTCCTCTCGATTTTCAGGTCGATCGCAATACTGACAAGCTTCAATCATCGCTTTGACTAAAGAGCGATAGGTTTTCGGGTTTTCTTCGATAAAGGACTCCATCACCGCTAGAATGCGATCGGGGTGTCCTTGCCAGATTTCCCGTCCCTGGGCAAAGGTAAAACCGACCCCTTCGTTACCCCTAATCGCCCTAGTGTTCCAGGGTTCGGCCACCATATAAGCCTGCATTGTGCCAATACGCATATTGTTGACCATCTGCGGCGGCGGAATAATCAAAAGACGAAATTCTTCGATCGGATTAATGCCCATCGATGCCGTCAGGTAACGCAGGAAGTATTCATAGATGGAGGAACTCAAGACCGCTGCCCAGATGCGCTCTTCCGGGGGGATACTCTGGAAATAGGCTTGCAGTTGCCGGCCCGCTTGCTCAAGATCGCCATTATACTCTCGCCAAGGTCGAAGGCCAAAATCCCACATCGGCCGGTTCATGGTCATAGCGTTACCGTGACGATGAATAGTCATCGCCCCACACAGAGGGGCAACCCGCGCCCCTTCTGCCCCCGTCCTCGCATTGGTAATCGCCCCGGAGACCACGGGAGAAGCGTCCAAGCGTCCGAAGATAATCCCATCACGGGAATTCGCCCAACTTGCTTCCCGACTGAGGGTGACATTCAGTCCATACTTACGAAAAAAGCCTTTTTCCCAGGCGACGGCGAAGGGGGCGCAATCATTGACGGGGACATATCCCACGGTGAGGTTAGGTTTTTCTAGGGTTTTCGGATCGATAATCGGGGTTACGGCTAGGGCTGCCTCGGTTAATCCCGTCGGGTTGCGACTGGCATTGATAGTACAGGCAGTCAGGCTACCAGTAACCAAAGTCGTCCCCAATCCCTGAAGGAAGGTACGTCTAGATATGGGGGGAATCATGGTATTAACTGCCCGGTTTAGCAGGACGATGGGTGACAAGGACTTGTAAACGGCTAATTAGGTAATCGAGGATTAAACCGGTAACGCCGATGACAATCACCGCCAGAAAGACGGAACTAAGGTTTAAGCGATTCCACTCATCCCAAAGAAAAAACCCGATTCCCACACCTCCGGTTAACATTTCCACGGCTACGATGACTAGCCAAGCAATTCCTAAACTTAAGCGCAATCCCGTAAAAATGTAAGGCAAACTAGCGGGGAGGATAATTTTAAAAATCTGGCGATATTTGGGCATTTCTAGGACTCTGGCCACATCGATATAGTCTTTGGGTACACTACCGACTCCTAGGGCTGTATTAATCATGGTTGACCAGAGGGAGGTGATAAAAATCACAAAAATGGCCGAGGGTTCCGCGACTCCAAACATGGCCAGAGAGATGGGTAGCCAAGCTAGGGGGGAAACGGGGCGTAGAATTTGAATGATCGGATTGAGGATGAGCATAGCCGGCCGGGATAGCCCGATGAGAAACCCGACCGGAATAGCCACTAATGCTCCCAACAGAAAACCGATTAAGACGCGTCGCAAACTGGCCAGCAATAGCCAACCGATGCCGAGATTGCCCGGACCGCGACGATAGAAGGGATGGAGAATATAATCGAGATTGCTAGTCAAGGCCTGCCAAGGATTGGGCATCAATTCACTTCGGAAAGTCGCAATCATCCACCAGAGGGTAATCAGACCGATAAAACCCATCGCCGGATACAGTACCACATCCTTAAACAGCCAAGCTTTCGCTTGCCTGCCTGTGGCACGCCCAGCGACTAAAATAGCCGCAATATTCATGTTATTTACCCTTATATAAGGATCGAGGTACAGATAATGAGCAGTACCAACCAAGAATCCTGAAAGAGTCAGAATATTTACAGGAATATTTCCTATTCTGTTTCTCTTCAGTCTTCCCCCAATGCCGACGAAGTTAGCTGACGGGCTAGGACTGAGAGATGTCCTTTTCATTGACTGAAATGCGCCCCAAATTCGGTTCCTCCGCTTCAACAGACCACGGTTGAATTAGGCTGACTTACTCTATTTGCCAAGAATGATAACACATTCGATCGAGTTGTGGGAAAATCCCGGTCGCCCCTGATACTAAATCATTTTTTAACAGTATGATTAACTCCCAATCCAACTTTAAAAACCCACTCCCCACTTCCCCAATTCATAATTCATAATTCATAACAGGAGTCCGCAGCGATCGCATTTACCAAATCTTAGCCATTACTAATACAAACCCCGGCAATTCTGGATCACCACTAATGGTTTCAGGAGCATTTAAAATCTCCGGTTCTCGATAGGGACGATAAATATAGACTTGGCGATTTTGGCGATCAATTAACCAGCCCAATAAAGTACCATTGGCAATATATTCCTCCATCTTTTTCTGCAAACTGGATACCGTATCACTAGCAGAACGCAATTCAATGACAAAATCGGGACAGATGGGGGCAAAAGAGGCTTTTTGTTTTTCTGTTAAAGCATTCCAGCGTTCTAATTTAATCCAAGCAGCATCCGGTGAACGAGTCGCACCATTGGGCAGCGTAAAACCCGCACTGGAATCAAACCCAAGCCCCGTTCCATCTAGTTCTGACCAGTTCCCCAGTTGCAGAGCTATATTAAAATTGCGATTACCCGTATCTGAAAAAGCAGGAGGCATAACGATCACTTCTCCACTAGCGCTGCGTTCAATGCGTAAATCTCGATTGGCTAAACAAAATTCATAAAATTGCTCCTCCGTCATCGGCATAATCCAAGGAAGATCAATCATCAAAGGAGCCGAGGTCGCTTGCACAAGTAGTGTCGTCATATTTTCGCCCTACTCAAGAATTACACGAATTAACAACTGAATGCCCTTCAATCTTAACTTAGCTCTTGTCAACGGCATTATTGACTACTAAAAGATAGAAGGCGATCGCTCTTAACCTTGCTAAAGAAGCCTGACGGAGAGGAATGTAAATATTTATAAAAATGTAGCTTAGAATACAGTTTTTATGGGGAGTGTGTGATTTTCTGTTGTCCGTCTTTTCAGAAAAAGAAACCACAAAAGTCTCCTAATACCATCAATAAAATCCCACAATTACCCTTCATTAATTGGAGGGGTTTTTATCAGTTGACTGTTGATTGTTCACTGTTCCGTGAGCGAGATTTGTCCATAATTCAGCCGACAAACTACTATTAATGCTTGGGGATAGTTTTTCCTAGCTTAGGGGGACTGAAAGTTTAATTTTCCCTCTGTTATTCAAATAGAATTATGAAACCCTCTTGCTGAAAATGATTGTCGTGAGTTAACACTTGACTGATTTTTAAGCGCTGCATGACCGTCATTGAAATACAATCTGTCAGGCTATATTCTTTGTCTGGACGGCGGCGGTATAACTCGAATCCTTGCAGGAATGATTCCAGGTTTTGCGGAATGACTTGAAGGCGGGGATTCTGGAGCAGATTATCGATAAATTCGACAGTACGTCGCTTCCGATTTGCTCCCCGGACTGACATAAAATTCAGTAGCTCTACCAAAACTTGATCCGTCGTCACAAGTTTAACGTTTTTGAGACTGGACGTAACTTCTCTGGCTTGTTGATGCCAATTATCTTGGGGATTGATTAAAGCAACCCAGTAGAAAGTGTCGGCAAAAATTTGTTTCATTGCCTTTTCTTGGGACTCCCATAAAGATAATGGTCATGCTCTTCTGCACCGTCAGATGGAAGCGGCTCAAGTTCTTCTTCAGGGAAGTTCAGATTCAACCTATCAACTATCTTTAAAATTGATTCTCCAGTCTCCTCTTGAGATATATCAGAAGCCATCAGATGAGTTTCCAGGGCATCTTTCAGTCGATTTAAAACGCCTTCTAGAGAGCTCTCCTGGTAATCAATTGCTGCTAATTCAGGAGATTTGAGTGAATATCCGTCGGGATTCTTGGAGATGACAATGCTGATTTGATTGACCATAATCCTTCCTATCTCAGGCTAATCAAGAATTGGGACTTCTTTAGTCTAGCAAAATAAGCAGGACATTTAAGGTTCTTCAGGATTTGGAAATGATTGTTCATCGGGAATTTTAATTGTCTGTTTTTGAGATTGGGATTGAAAGTTTAATTTTCCCTGAATCTTTCTAACAGTTCTGAGCGAGATAAATTGGCCAGAGAAAGAAGTAACCCGGTGCGTTCCGAGATGGGAAGTTGGGCAATCTGTCCCACCAGACCAGATAATTCTGTATCTAGGGGGCCAAACCGTCCTTCCAGAAGACTGGTTATCAGCGATAGTTGTCCTTCTAAACTGCCTCGTTGCATCCCTTCTTGTATCCCTCGTTGTATCCCTTCTTGTATCCCTTCTTGTTTCCACTCTTCTCGTTGTTGTAAATAAGCTGGTGATAGGTTCATAATGTCCTCCTGTTCTTCGGTACTTAAATTATCTCTTAATTCCAAACTCTTGCGCCAGTTGGCCAGAATTTCCAGTAAATTCTCTTGGAAAGGATTACCTTCAGGCAATTGCACTAATTCTTCTACTGCTCGTTTCTGTGTCCCTCCTTTCCCTAGCACCCTCAACCATAAAGTCTCCTCATTGACTGGTAATTGATGGATGGCGACGATTCCTGTTTTGAACAGGCTAGGGGAAAAATAAACTCCTTTTCCCCACTCCTCTTTCATCCCCTCTTCTGGTAGGAATGAAGGGGGGATTCCCACGACTTCTTCAATCATTCTCCCCGAAAAAGTAGGCGTTAAAATCCAGACAACTGGTAGTTCAGCTTCGGTTAGAGTTTTGTTTGTCCGTTTCGCCTTCCTCAAGACCTCGCCATGAACCGCATATAACTTTGAGATGCAACTGCGAATCTCTACCTCGGAGGGTGGGTTACGGAAAGGTTCAAATAAGCAGCAAGTCGCCGCCATTTTACCGAGTAACCCCAAGGGTAATTCAGTCCTTGATGCTGAACTGGCTGGTTCAAACCAGACATCGATTTCTTGGACTTCACTCTTGACTTTCTTGCTCTTTTTAATCGTCCCTAGAGACGCTAAGAGTTCTTCTAAATATTCCTTGGCAAATTGGTCGTGAATTTGGCGTGTCATTGCAGGGGATAATTAAGCCGAGAAAGTGCATTAACAATCTTGTTAGATCATAGCAAGTTTTGAGAATTTATCTTTTTAATCAACTAGGTTTAAATTAAAGATAATGCAGGACATTTAGGGACGGAGGTAACTTTTCTGGCTCGTTGATGCCAAGGATAGCGTTGATCGGATAGATGAGGTACAATAGCAGCGGTGTGGGAACCAATCTTGCTTAAAGGCCCCTTCTCAAGTTCCCAGAGCTTAGTCACCAATATTGCGAAAGTGACAGAAAAGAGATAATCTTGCGATCAATTGCCCAAAATAAAGGCTAGAATCGAAATATAGTATTGATCGCTACGGATTTTTCATGAATTACAGAAAATTTTGCTTGGCTTTTTTGCTGTCCCTTATCCTCATCAACACCGGATTAGTTATGCCTAGTTACGCAAACGAAAGAGAATTGAGGACAATTACCGTGACGGGGGAAGGAATAGAAAATATCGCCACTTCTCAAGCAATAGTGCGCTTAGGGGTAGAAGTTCAAGACAAAGAAGCGGGTAAGGTGCAGCGGGAAACCGCCAATCGTAGCGATGCGGTGGTTAAATTTCTCCGTTCCCGTCAAGTGGAAAAATTGGAAACCACCGGCATCAGTTTACAGCCCAATTATGACTACAGCAACAACCAAAGACGTTTAATCGGTTATATCGGGGCTAATTTGATTAGTTTTCAGATCGATATAGCCCAAGCGGGGATTTTAATCGATGAAGCGGTGAAAGTCGGGGCAACACGCATCGATGGGGTCAGTTTTACTGCCGGAGAATCAGCGATCGCAGCTGCCCAAAGAACCGCTCTCATCAAGGCCACGGAACAAGCTAGAGAACAGGCCACAATCGTGTTACAAGCCCTCGGTTTAGTGCCGAAAGAAACGGTTTCTATCCAAGTGGGTAATACCGGTAATCCCGTGCCAATAGCCCGCTCAGAAGCGGTTTTTCGGAGTGCCGATGCTGCCAGTAGCCCGGTTATCGGAGGGGAACAAACCCTGCGCGCTGCTGTCACCCTCGAAATTAGCTATTAAGATAACTTTCAGCTATCAGTTATCAGCCTGGGGTTTTTTGAGCGGAAATCTTGGATACAGGCTGATAAAATCAACGCCGATGTTCGGAAACTCTAGAAAAAACTGTCCCCCTCATCCGTGAATTATCCTAACTTTTTACCCACTGTTAGCGAGGGATTGAGTGAAGATACCTCCCTTGCTCTCCTCCAGAATATCCAGCAAATTGCCATCGATAGCCCTATCTATCCCCGATCGATTCTAACTACCTATAGTCAACAAGGGCAAGGTCAACCGCCTTTTCTCCTCCTGCACGGTTTTGATAGTTCCCTGCTGGAATTTCGGCGTTTACTACCTTTAATCGCCCAAAATAGGGAAACTTGGGCGATAGATCTACTCGGCTTCGGTTTTACTGAGCGAGAGCCAGATTTAGAAGTATCTCCGAAAACTATTAAAAGCCATCTTTACCATTTCTGGAGAACTGCGATCGCCGAACCGATAATTTTAGTCGGTGCTTCCATGGGGGGTGCAGTGGCCCTCGATTTTGCCCTCTCCTACCCGGAAATAGTGGCGAAATTAGTCCTCATTGACAGCGCAGGACTAGCTAATCCCCCAGTTTTGGGTAAATTGATGTTTTCTCCCCTCGATAAGTGGGCAACTAATTTTTTAGCCAATCCCCGCGTGCGCCAAAATATCAGTCGTACCGCCTATTTCGATCCAACTTTGGCTAGTGTTGATGCTTGCACCTGTGCTAGTCTGCACCTGAATTGTCCCCACTGGAGTGAGGCTTTAATCTCCTTTACCAAAAGTGGCGGTTATGGGTCATTTTTGCCGCAATTAAGCCAAATAAACCGAGAAACTCTGATTATTTGGGGAGAAAACGATCAAATTTTAGGCACAAAAGACGCGAAGAAATTTCAGCAGGCTTTACCTAATAATCAACTGGTCTGGATTCCTCGCTGTGGTCATGTTCCCCACCTCGAAAAACCGGAACTTACCGCGGCCGCAATAGTTAAATTTGCGAGCTAAAAACTTATAATAGGATTATTTGACCCTATAGTGCCAACTTTTATGAAATTTTTGCCGATCGCTCTCGCTGCATTCAGCCTTCTGAGTTTATCTGTCAATATTCCTGCTACCGTAGCCACACAACAGCTTTTTTGTCAAGGCCGCATGAATAACGGTTGGTCCTATTCGGCAGAATTTCTCAATGGACGTTTTGAACGCATTCGCTGGACGCGTTCCGGTCAACCTCCCCAAGTTTCTAGCCTTAGCTTTAAAAATACTAACAACAAAGGACAACCGATTTATCGTGGCAGTTTATTCGCCGCAGTCAGTGTGACCCTGATAGACTTATCGAAAGGAGATGTCCGTCCCGGTTCGCAAATTTCCGTGGGAGTGGAAGAATGGGGTTGGTCGCGGGGAAACTGCGGTCTTTCTAACCGATAAATCCCGGAACTATCGTCGACAAAAAAGGCTGAAGTATTTTCAGCCTCGTCTAAAAAATCAGATTTTACCCGCAAAATTAAGGAATAGGATGAGCCTGTTCCTTGCTTTCCAAGGTTTCGGGAACAGCTTCCGTCTTACCAAAAGCAATTCTGAGGAAGGGAGGAGCGAGGAAAGTGGTCAGGATCACCATAATAATAATCGACACCTCCAAAGGCTTGTCCAAAATTCCGCTGGCCGAGCCAATCCCAGCAAAAACTAGACCCACCTCACCCCGGGGAATCATGCCCACACCGATGGCGAGACGATTGATTCCGGATATGCCAAAAACTGCCCAGCCCGTCACCAGTTTACCGATAATCGCCACAACCATCAAAAAGACAGCGATCAAAAGTCCGGCCCGATTCTCCGGTACCGTTGGGTTTAAAACACCGAGGTCGGCACGCGCTCCCACCGTCACAAAGAAAATCGGCACAAGCAAATCGGCGATCGGTTTGATCAACTCATCCAACTCGTTGCGGGTATCGGTTTCATCAAGCACCAAACCAGCGGCAAAGGCCCCTAAAATCGCTTCAAGATGAATGGCGTTACCCAAAAATGCCATAAAGAAAGCGAAGACAAATGCGGGAATAACAATATTTCCCCGCGTTTTCAGCCGCTCCACGATCGCCACAAAACTTTTGTTAAAAATACCTCCCAACAAAATTGATCCGATCAAAAAGGCCGTAGCGCTGACAATCAGATAAATAACATTGGTCACATCAATCTCACCGGTTTTGGCTAAACTAGCGACCACAGCCAGAACAATAATACCAAGGACATCATCGATCACCGCCGCACCGACAATAATTTGCCCTTCTTTGGATTTGAGTTGACCTAACTCGGACAACACCTTCGAGGTAATACCGATACTGGTTGCTGTCAAGGCAGCCCCTGCAAAAATCGCCGGGATAGCCGCCACATGAAAGACGAGCATTAACCCGGCCGTACCTGCCGCAAAAGGTGCCGCAACCCCCACACAGGCCACAACCGTGGCTTGAATTCCCACTTCCTTGAGTTGTCGCAGGTCGGATTCTAGGCCAATTTCAAACAGCAGAATAATCACACCGATTTCAGCTAGAACCGAAATCACTTCACTTTGGGACTCAAAGATCCGGTCCACGGCAGCCGGGGCCAATTGATTCAATCCTTGCAGTACCGTCATAATCAGCGAGTCGGAGGCCGATAGCCCCCCTTCGGGAAAGATGAGCAGATGCAGTGCCGAAACGCCGACGATCACACCGGCGACCAGTTCTCCCAGTACGGGAGGAAAATCCAATCGTCTGGCGGCCTCTGCGCCGAGCTTGCTGGCCAGATAAATCACCACCAGTGTCAGCAATACGCCGGAGAGAATAATCGGTGAATCCTCGGCCACAACGGTGGCGAGCAAGGGGAGCGGAGTCATGGGGGCTGCTATCTCCCCGATCGAAGGAGGCAGAATAGGGGACAAAATCATCAGTTTAAAGGGATGAGGGTTAAAGATTTCAGGTGGTCATAAAACTGGGGGATAGGAAAAAGGGCCACCGCTCAAGGACAGTCAGGCTGGGGATGCGGTGGCCCGGATCAAGACAAGCTTAGTTGTCTAGATTTCACAGCCCTCTGGTCCACAGAAACTCTGTCCGTACAGAACCTCCGCATCACAGAGATAGATCATGCCCGCAAAATTGAGGAAAAACTGATCGGCAACCTGCTTGGCAATATTTTGGGCCATAATTCGATCGGGGGTAAGTATCTCGAACTTAACATTCGTATCGGTTTCGGAAACGTGGGGTTGTCCCGACGAGCGCACGTTGCGACTGCCTTTACCGCCAGTATCCATCACCGTGTAACCACTCGCCCCGCATTCTTCGATGATCTTGGCGACTTTTTTCAACAAAATCTTTTCTGTGACGATGACGAGCTTTTTGGCTGGTTTGGCCATGTTGATTATCTCCTTAAATGTGTACATTTATTTGCTTGGTAGACCCCGTCAAGGGAGCTCCCACCGACCACAATCCTAGCCGCCGCTGAGGGCCTGGGCGAGACCAACGAAGAACGGTATGCACAAGCCGATCGCTACGGGCGTACCGATGGCCGTGGACGCACCTATATAGGCGGAGGGATTAGCCGACGGGATACCGGCCCGCAACGTGGGTGGTCCAGAGATGTCGGAACTAGAGGAAGCGATGACGGCCAGCATGACCACACCCCCCCAGCTGAACCCGGTGGCGTAGTGGGCAATCATGCCGAGACCGAAGGCGATTAGACCATGTATAAACGGTGCTATGACGCTATAGACGACATACCACTGGGCCACCTTACGCAGTTCACCAACCCTTGACCAAGCCTCCATTCCCATGACCAGCATCAAGACCGAAAGCAAGCCGCGAAAGAGGGGATCGTAGAAGCTTTTATAGACACTTTCCGGCTGGGTGAATATGCCCAAAGCCAAACCTAATAACATGGCCGATAGGGCCGGTCCGCGCAGGCTTTCCTCAATGATCGGCCAGATCTTGACCCGATTATCCGCCGGCTGCTGCTGGCTGAGATACTCCTGCCGACTGCTGGGATAATCCTGCTGATCGGAATAATCCCCGGCCGCCACCGGCTGCTTGCTAAAAGACTCGCGGTCGTAGGCCGCTTCTTTGTTTTTCTTCTTGTTAAGATAAATGTTAGCCACCACGATCGCCGTTACCAGCGCCGGGATATCCATAAAAGGATAGAGTGCGCCAGCCCAGGCCTCGTAGGGGATCTTTTGTTCTTCGAGTACCGTCAGACCGGCTGCCATAGTCGAGCCACTCACGGCTCCAAATAACCCCCCAGTTGCGATCGCATCGACCACTTTCACCTTGGGCAGATTGGCTAAGGTATAGCGTGCGACGAAGACCACAATAATCCCTACTATGACGGCAAAGATCATTGGTAATACCATTTCCGTCAGGTTGGAATTGCGGATGGCAATCCCGCCGGTCAGACCGATTTTGGTCAGCAGCATGAAGACGATGATCGTACAAATCGACTCTGGAATTACCAATTCACTCCCGAGAGCAGCAATGATCATCCCACCAATCAAAAAGGCCAGCGTTGGCGACTGCAACTGCTGGATAAAGTCCATGACAAACAATGAGAAAAAATCCACGAATACCTCCTTAAGCCTCCCCTGATGAGGAGTATTGAATATAAACGAACTAAATCAACCTTCAAAAGCTGAAAGAGAGTAAGAGTAAGGCCCTTTACCCCTTAAGCAAACCTGTTGCGGGCAGAACTTTGGACAGCGTCAAGTCCGCAGGTAAGCCTAATTCGGGATTTTTGGCGGTTAAACTGGCCCCGATCGCCGTCCCAGAAGCTACCCCGAAGGCGAGAGCTAGAGGGTGATAAACGATGGCAGCTGTTACACCACGGAAGATATCACCCCGCAAATTGTCAAAATGAGTACGATTGGTTATTTGCATGAGAATCCAACTGAGCAAAGGATTTTTTGCCACAACAAAGCCGGCGGTTGACAGACCAGCCTTGATAGACAAAACTTTATGGTTTTTAAAGATCGATTGTTATAAATCTATACTAGAACGGATATCTTGACAAGCAAATTTTTGTAAATTGAGTTTGAATCGATATATCTTTACAAAAGTATTGATTTAAACCTATGATATAAGCAGTGTGGGAAGTTTTCACCCGTTCCCCTCCATTCCTGCTTCTGTTTAGCAAAGCTCCTCAAGGCAGTAACAGAAGTGTAGCGCTCTAGAGGCCTCTCTTGATTCACGCCACTTTACATCAACTGATTGTCTTTGAAGCGACCGCTCGTCATGGCAGTTTCACCAAAGCTGCTGAAGAACTATCGATCACCCAACCCACGGTTTCCACCCAGATGAAACAACTGACTAAAGCAGTGGGTCTGCCCTTATTCGAACAGATAGGCAAACGTTTGTATTTAACCGAGGCCGGACGCAGTTTATTAGTAACCTGTCAGGCAGTCCTCAAGGATCTTGATAACTTTGAGATGGCGATCGCTGATATCAAGGGGATTAAACAGGGTAAACTGCGTTTAGCGGCGGTATCCACAGCCCAATATTTAATCCCTCAGATCCTAGGTCCTTTTTGTCAACAGTACCAAGGGGTGGATGTGTCCCTAGAATTGACCAATCACCAAGATCTAGAAGCAAGGATAATCAATAATGTTGATGACCTATATATTTTAAGCGAACCCCCCGAAGATCTAAACCTGGAGATTCAACCGTTTCTGGAAAACCCCCTTGTGGTTATTGCCCGCAAAGATCACCCCCTAGCGGGACAGAAAAAAATTCCGATTAAACGGCTGCAAGGGGAACCTTTTATCATGCGGGAAATGGGATCGGGAATTAGACGGGCAGTGCAGCAAATTTTTCTCGACCATGGCATCACTGTATCTTTGCGTTTGGAAATCGGCAATAATGAAGCCATTAAACAAGCGGTCGCCGGTGGTTTAGGAATTTCGGTTCTGTCTCAGCACGTCTTAAATTTAGATAATCCTCATGGGGAATTTACCATCCTTGACGTGGAAGATTTTCCCATCCAACGCCATTGGTATGTGGTTTATCCCAAGGATAAAAAACTATCCGTGATCGCCAAGACTTTTCTTGATTATCTCCTCTCAGGGGAATTAGGGGTGTATGTACCCACAGACCCCCGATCAAGTCGAATTCGGTAAGCGCAAGCGATCAATC
This sequence comes from Microcystis sp. M_QC_C_20170808_M9Col, assembly GCF_007095495.1. Classification (NCBI taxonomy): domain Bacteria; kingdom Bacillati; phylum Cyanobacteriota; class Cyanophyceae; order Chroococcales; family Microcystaceae; genus Microcystis; species Microcystis sp. M_QC_C_20170808_M9Col. Next base: position 17,639 of record NZ_SFBZ01000247.1, read on the forward strand.
TATATCGCATCCGAAAAGGTGGAGAATGTTCGAGAACTCGATCGCGTGGGGAAACCGATCGGCGAAATCCTCAAGGCGATCGATTCTCCCAAAACCCGCCAGGATTTAATCCTCATAAATGCGGCACTCTAAGGCATCAGGATTGGCTTCGCAGTAGGACTGGAGTGAGTTATTCCCCTGTTTTTTGACCCGTTGATGGGAGGCTTCCGCTTGGAGTTCCTCCACCACATCCCAGGCTGCGGCGCAATCGGGAGAGATTTCACCCTTGGCCGCACAAATTGCCCGCGCGTCTTCGCGGGCTGCTTCAATTTCATCTTCAATGAACAACCGCTTGGGCTTTTCGACAAAATCGCTCTTGAAGAGAATATCACTGACAGAAATAATGCCCAGCAAAGTTTTGCCCTGAATCACGGGGGCGCGGCGAATGCGGGTTTGAGCAAATAACCGAGCCACATATTCCACCCCCAGTTCGGGATTGACGACCACACAGGGCTTGGCCATAATTTCATAGACCCGCATAGTTTTAGGATCGTGGCCAAAGGCCGCCACTTTGTAAACGATGTCGGTTTCGGTGACAATTCCATAAGGGTCCTGTTCATGGCGCGGTTCGACAATCAACCCCCGCAGTTTTTTTTCTTTCATCAATTTCACGGCATCGGCAACCGTTGCCGAACCACGAATGGTGACAACGTTTTGGGTCATAATTTCTTGAGCTTGTAGCATATATGGTTTGGTTTTTTTTAAATGAAAGAACTGGTATAAATGCAAAAGTTGACTAGGGTTGTCCCGATAGCAATTTCCTAGACTCTTGTGGGCTGAGTGCCACTGTCAACAGAGATGACCAGGGCCAATGGGCGCTCGCTGATTTTGGCTGGGACGGGGTAGCGGCGGCTGTGTTCCCCTGAATGCCTGGAGCATAGGCCTCCAGCACAGCGCCGTTTTGCCAACACATGGCGATGAAATAATCACACACTGGGCATTCCGTCTGAGCAACCTGCCGGGCCGGACACTTATATCCTGCGGGTAGGCGATCGCTCAAGAGCCTTTGAGCTACGCTGCCACAGTTGGGACATCGAATTTCTATCAGCTTGTTCATCGCCATACCTCAAAATTGAATAGTGGTGTGAGAAGGAAAGGGTTGGGAGCATCTCACTTACGCGATAAGTAATTATACTTAGCCTAAAAGCCACTCTTAATCGTGTCTTGGAACGAAATCGAGGCTTTTAAAGACTGCGTACATGGAGAATTAAAACAAGAATGAGATGCTCCCGAAAGGGTAAAGGGTTAAGGTCGGACGTTTGTCCAGAGTGGAAGACTATAATTGTCGTTCTACTGCAGCGGTAAATTCTTCATAGGGTTTAACCCCAACTAATGTTTCTATCAATTTCCCCTGTTTAAATACCATGACAGCCGGAATACTTCTAATCCCAAAGCGTTTGGCTACGGGTTTGTTACTGTCCAGGTCAAGTTTGAAGACTTTGGCGCGATCGCGATAGTCATCGGCCAATCGATCGATCAACGGCGCCACCAGTTTGCAAGGTCCACACCAGGTTGCCGTGCAATCTACCACCAACAGTGATTCACTCTTTAACAGGGAATCAAATTCACTTTCATCTTGAATAAATGTAGCCGTACCCATGTTTATATCTCCAGATTGATGCTGTGTAACTTAGGACAAATTCTCTTCTCGGTGCGTTTTACAATATAAATTCAGCTTTGAACCGCTCCTCATCTAAAAATGCTTGGCCTTGGCCTCTTTAACTTTCCCCCAGAAAGGGAGAGGGGTTGAGGTACAGGACTATGAATAGAAAAAAATGGCATCAGTCAATGTCCGCCTCCCGGGGGTATCGTCTATAGTTTGGTCGTCCCAGACATCGATGGTGATATCTAGTCCCTGCTCATGCAGGGGTTTTACTTTGTAAGTCGTCATCGGCTGCTCCCAATCAAAACAAATTTGCGACGTTAAGTTACGGTAATATGGTATTGCAAGTCATTGCATTGACATCCCCTATGACAGCGACCCCTTCAAACGATTTATCTGCCTGGGAGCGGCTAGAACAAGGTAGACAAGCAAAAGCAAGCAACGGTGGTTATGCGGGCTACGGCTCCCCTGCCTTTGGACAACGATCGATCGATGGTGAATTAGTGGATGATCCGGAAGAGTGCCGGGTCATTGAACTGATTCGCCGTCATCACAAATCAGGGAAATCCTTGCAGAAGATCGCGGATTGGCTTAATGAACAGGGCTACACCACCAAACGTGGTCAACCATGGCAGCGTATTTCCGTAAAGCGGGTGCTTGATCGACTATATGGAAAGGTGTCCAGAATTTCCGGAGTAACCCCTCAGACCGAGCATAACTCGGAAGTACTCACCCCAGCGTCTGGTGATGCCGCTCCTAAAACCATTAGAGGCTCAATAACCCCTAAATAAAAAGTTTCAGGCTTTACCCTGTTACATCCCTCTATGATACACCGAAGTGGGTCGAAAATCTTTACGAGTTTAATAAAAATTGTAATAAAACGTTACATATTTTAGGAAAAAGTTAAATGACGCTACACTTTGAGATAGTTTTAGAACGGGTTTTGGCAACTCTGAGAGCCGGGGTTCTTTGCCCAGTGGCTGTTCTGTCTATCTTGGCCTTTGCGATCGCAGGATGGTGCTGATGTCCCTCGATACACCTCTGAGTTGGGCCCCCGATCTGGAAAAGGCGATCAATCGCCAACCCTTGACGGTGCCGCCAACCACTTCTCTGGCGGATGCGATCGCCCTAATCGGTCAGGCCCATAGCCGTCTGTGTTTACTCACCGATGACCTATCCCCTCTAGCTGCTCCGGCCGGAGAGGTGCGTGTTAGCTGTCTGCTGGTGGTGCAGGGGCAAGAGTTATTAGGAATTTTGACAGAACGCGATGTGGTGCGACTCACCGCTCAAGGGATTAACCTGTCCGAGACAACCGTTGCCGATGTGATGGTACATCCCCTGATCACGTTGCCCCAGCAATCTGCTCAAGACATTTTTGCCGCCCTGTTTTTGTTTCGGCGCTACCGAATTCGCCATTTGCCGATTGTCGATGACCAAGGACAGTTAATCGGGGTGATCTCCCATGAAAGTATTCGCCAGATTTTGCGTCCGGCCAATCTGTTGCGGTTTCGTCGCGTATCGGATGTGATGACCACTCAAGTGGTACAGGCCCCACTCACCGCCACAGTCCTGCAATTGGCCCAGTTAATGGCGGAACATCGTGTCAGTTGTGTGGTGATCACCCAGAGAAATTCCGAAGACAATGACTACCCCGTTGGTATTGTGACAGAGCGAGATCTTGTCCAATTTCAAGCAGTTCAAATCGATCTGCACAAAACTAGGGCCCAGACGGTGATGAGTACGCCCTTATTTCTCCTCAGCCCCGAGGATTCCCTGTGGACGGCCCATCAGGAAATGCAAAAACGGCGGGTGGGGCGTTTGGTGGTTTCTTGGAACTGGGGGCGGGGGTTGGGCATTGTTACACAAACCAGTCTGTTAAGGGTTTTTGACCCGATGGAAATGTATGGGGTGATTGAAAATTTACAACAAACGATTCAACAGCTAGAGTCCGAGCGATCGCCCTCCCTTCCTTCTCCACCAGCGGACTTATTACCCCAACCAACTTGTGATCCATCCCAAAAAGACATCGCAGGAGATCGCGAATTATTACTTGCCTTGCTGGACAATGCCTACAAAGACGTAAAGTATATGTTGGCTAACTTAGATATTGTCGTCGAGCAGCGGCGATCTTTGCTTCAATCTGTTCTAGAGACGCTTGCGTACCTCGGTCGTGAAATTAGCTCTTAGACGAGGTCTATTGACTCTCCCCCGCTAACCGCTCGCGCGGTGTAGCGGGGGATTCTCGGTTCTTAGGCTTTTAACTAGATCGACCGAGTTTAACCCGGTCGATCCCCGTCAAATCGCCTCCGCGAGCGTTTTCTAACACGGTCAGTCCGACCGCGTTTTTTCCTCGGTTCTCGATTACCTTTGCTGATGCCGTATCTCTTGGTTCGATGTGACCGCAAGAATCACACCGGTGAACTCTTTCCG
>NZ_SFBZ01000248.1:0-19824 GCF_007095495.1 Microcystis sp. M_QC_C_20170808_M9Col
ATTTCTTGCCCTTCCAGAAACTAAGCCTGCTAGGGAATATTATCATGGAATTGTCACTCAAAAACCTATGCCCAAAGGAAAACACAGCATCTTACAATTTGAGTTAGCCTCTGCCATTAATCAACAGACTAAACCTCTAAAATTAGCTTATGCTCTACCTGAATTACGTTGTACTTTTGCAGAACGTTCAATTGTGCCAGATATTGCGGTGATTCGTTGGGAGAATTTGCCAAGAGATCTAGATGGAGAAATGGCTGATCAATTTTTACGTTATCCCGATTGGATTATTGAAATTATGTCTCCTGAACAATCTGTTACCTTAGTGATGGAAAAGATTATTTTCTGTTTACAACAAGGAACAGAATTAGGTTGGTTGATTGATCCTTCAGCAAAGTCAGTCACCGTTTTTCAAACAGGATTACCGAAAGTACATATTGCAACCGCAGGCAATAATCAGCCTTTAGCGGTGATTAAAGGATTAGAAAGTTGGCTAATATCAGCAGTGGATATTTTTGCTTGGCTAAAGGTTTAATTTGTTCTATCAGCATCGTTTGGTTTATCAGGTTCTTCTCCCCTCTCCCATACAGTCTTAACCAGTAATTTAGATAGTTAACAGCTTACCCGCAGACTTTCCTCGCAGCACATCTGGTCTATTTTGTCAAAAAAACTTTTTCGTTTTAACATAAGTACACATATTTTTGACAAAAGATCTTTTTCGTCAAAGGAGCAATTGGCAAGTTTTTACCAGGGACTAATTAGTAATCCTAGACGTGGTAAGGGTTTCAAGGCACAAGGACTAAAAATGCACAGAGTAACCCAATTCTTAGATTTTAGCAGCAGGCTGTAACTATTGCAATCTCGTTGACAAATAGGAATTTTTCTCAATTATTTTTTAAGAAAAGTAAAGATTAAGGAATGTAAATTTAAATCTTCTCAAGTATATTGGGATTTTGATAAATTTTGCTTATATAAAGCAGCCCTTAGCATTCAGCTTCTGAGAGCAGTTATCTTATTGGTGAAGTACAAAGTTGTCGTTTTGGCAAGTCTCCGAGCAAGGAGACGATGCCAAATCCAGTTATAATTCATGGTTCTTCGTTACTTGGTATGTTTCGATAGGGGGTCATAAATCGACTAAATCCTTATCTGGTAAGAGACTTAATTGATTAGTTCGCTCTAGATCAAAAATAATTGACAAAAATCGCTATAACAATTACCGAAGAGCCTAATTCATCTTGATCAGAAACGCTATATTTTTCAGTGTAATTAGTCAATTTCCTTTTTATTATCAATCTAGCCAGGTCCTGACGGCTAATAGTTTTCTTTTTCCTCCGTCACCAGAGTAATACCTGTCCATTCTCCCTTCTCGTTATAAGAACGAATTAAGCGCTGTCTTTGAGTAGGAGAAAGTAACCAACCCACCTCTAAAACAAAAGGATGACCAGCAGTAATTTTCAGAGGTGTATTACAGGAGGCTCCATCGGGCAGCAGCAGTATTTGAATCGGTAGCGGACCATTTTCAAACAACAATCTTTGTCCCTCAATACGAGCGCTAGAAGTAATTTGACTATCACCAAAAGTCAAAGTTTGCGAGAGATAATTATCCCCCTGACGCTCGATCGATATATGGGTAGAATAGGCAGCAGAATTATAAAAATCGCGTCCCGTTGTCACCGCCTGTCCTCGCCATTGACCCAGTAATTGCTCCACCGTTAACATCGGTCTTTCTGGGGAGCTAGAATCGGCCAACTTTTCCCGAATTAAAGTCAAGCGATCAAACTCACAGCATTCATTAAATAACTGTACGATTCTTAATCGTCTTTCCCCAGAGATTAACCCAAATTCTGCCCCGAATTGTGAGGAAAAACTACTAAAATATAGAGAACCTTGGCAAAAAGCTCCCGTCTGGCTAAATAGAATACCCTGATGGAGAGAACTATACTCTAAAATCAAATCTTCTGGCGCTCGATCGCTGTAGAGACGGCGGACCAATTGACGAATTGATCGATTATTATTAATGCCTTGCAAAGATACCAAAGTCGGGGTATCTTCGATCAGATCGCCTTGGGGAGACAGACGGGTAAAAGAACCTTGCCATTGACCGAGATTTTTTAGTAAACATTCCCACTGGGAGAGCATAATAATTGAAGTAATTGGGGGAAATAGGAAAAAATACATGGGAACAATTCGATTAATGCACGCCAAACTCCATCGAGTGCGCGTCAGCGAGGCTAACGTCGATTATGTCGGCAGTATCACTATCGATCGAGAATTGATTGAGCGGGTCGGTATTTTGCCCCTTGAAGAGGTGGATGTGGTCAATCTTAGCAATGGTAAGCGCTTTTCCACCTACGTTTTTCCCGGCCACACCGGGGAAATTTGCCCCAACGGTGGTGCGGCTCTGCTCTGTCAACCAGGAGATATTTTGATTATCTATGCCTACGAACAACGTCCGAGGCAAGAAGTTCTCGAAAAGGGTCATTTTGCTAAAGTTCTCGTCGCTGATGCCGAAAATCGCTGTCAGCAATTTTTTGAACAGAGCTTAATTCCCCGGGGTGATGGTCGGGGAGTGGAATTTTCTAGCCAAGAATGCTGATTCTTGTCCTCAATTTGTTAACTTTCCCGTCATAATAAGAATAAGTAATGTAAATTTTCTTAGAATCAGCCCCCATGCGTGTAATTCTCATGACCGGTAAAGGAGGCGTGGGTAAAACCTCCGTCGCCGCCGCTACAGGACTCCGCTGCGCCGAACTTGGCTATAAAACCCTAGTTCTCAGCACCGATCCCGCTCACTCTCTCGCTGACAGTTTCGATCTCGAATTAGGTCACGATCCTCGTTTGGTACGTCCCCATCTTTGGGGGGCAGAATTAGACGCACTAATGGAATTGGAAGGCAACTGGGGCGCAGTAAAACGTTACATTACTCAGGTATTGCAAGCTAGGGGTTTAGATGGAGTGCAAGCGGAAGAATTAGCGATTTTACCCGGAATGGATGAGATTTTCGGCTTAGTTCGCATGAAACGCCACTACGATGAGGGTACTTATGATGTGTTGATTATCGATTCCGCACCCACGGGTACAGCCTTACGATTGCTGAGTTTGCCAGAAGTGGGCGGTTGGTACATGAGAAGATTTTACAAACCTTTACAGGGAATGTCGGTGGCATTGCGACCACTGGTGGAACCCTTTTTTCGACCGATCGCCGGTTTTTCCCTACCGGACAAGGAAGTTATGGACGCTCCCTACGAGTTTTACGAGCAGATCGAGGCTTTAGAAAAGGTTTTGACCGATAATACTCAAACCTCGGTACGTTTGGTGACAAACCCCGAAAAAATGGTGATTAAGGAGTCTTTACGCGCCCATGCCTATCTAAGTCTCTATAATGTTTCCACCGATTTGATTATTGCTAATCGGATTATTCCCGACAAAGTAACCGATCCCTTCTTTGCTCGTTGGAAAGAAAATCAACAGGGTTATAAACAGGAAATTTACGATAATTTTCATCCCTTACCGGTTAAGGAAGTTCCTCTCTACTCCGAAGAAATGTGTGGTTTACCCGCTTTGGAAAGACTGAAAGAAACTCTTTTTGCCGGGGAGGATCCGACTAAGGTTTATTACCAAGAAAACACCATTCGGGTAGTTCAACAGGAAAATAATTACAGTCTGGAATTATATTTACCCGGCATACCCAAGGAACAAATACAGCTAAATAAAACTGGAGACGAGTTAAATATTCGCATCGGTAATCACCGTCGTAATTTAGTCTTACCCCAAGCTTTAGCAGCCCTGAAACCTTCCGGAGCAAAAATGGAAGATGATTACCTGAAAATCTCTTTTAGCAACGTGGTGAAAGTGTAATTTTCCTAGATTGGGTGGGAAGCTTTTCAGTGATCAGTGATCAGTAATCAGTGAACTGAAAAATAACATCTGATACTAAATCTGGTTATTAAAGACTGATTATTTATTCCCCTTTTTGCATGAGTGCATGAGTAGAAAACGGGTTTCTCCGAGAAACCCGTTTTCTGTGCGTTACTCAACGGATTTAGTATGATAACTGATAGCTGTCTCCCATCAACCCTCTCGACTGGGAAATTAATTTTGCACGACTACTTAGGGTTTGCGGCAAAAAGTAGGGGCGAAGCATTCGGATAGAAAATCTATGGTTTCAGCGATAGGTTATTGCCCGAATGCTTCGCCCTTACAGAACTTGAAAATCTTGCAGCTGCTTCGCCAAACAGGCCCCCAAACCCCTTACCTCGTCTATATTTCACATTTATTCAGCCAACCTTACTGAGAATTTTCCCAGAAAAATCAAGAGAGCAGTCTTTTTTCTAACCATACCAGGACACTTTGAACATCTGCCACTTTTTCTCCTTCAGGTACAGGTGGACGTTGTACCATTACCACGGTTATTCCCAACTCTCTAGCGGCGATAATTTTGGCGTAGGTGGCATCACCGCCGCTATTTTTACTCACGATCGCCCCAATCTTATATTCTTGTAAAAGAGAGCGCTCTGACTGCAAAGAAAAAGGCCCCCGTTCCAACAATAATTTTCCAACCGGTACGATGGCATCCGCTGCCGGTGGGTCAATCATCCGCATCAAAAACCAGATATTGTTTAAATGTGCATAACTGGCCAGTTCTTGCCGACCAATAGTGAGAAATATCCGCGGCGCTAACCCGGGTAAAATATTCGCCGCCGCTTGATTGTTTTCTACTTCAATCCAATTATCTCCAGATACTTTTTCCCAAGCTGGACGACTTAACATTAATCGAGGAATACCACAATCCGAGGCGGCTTGAGCGGCATTAAAGGAAATTTGCGCGGCAAAGGGATGGGTGGCATCAATTAAACAATCAATGCGTTCTTGGCGCAGATAATTGGCTAACCCGGTGGCACCACCAAACCCCCCCCGGCGAGAAGGAGTTGTCAGAGTAATCGGTTCTCTCGTGCGACCGGCAAAGGAAGCGATGGCATCTATACCCGGAATTGCCGCAATTTTAGCCGCTAATGCCGCCGCTTCCCCCGTTCCCCCTAAAATCAGCACTCTTTTATTTTTAGTCATCGAGCAATTGCCAAAAGGTTAACTAGGGTTTGCTGAATAAATCTAAAAACCTTGTTGGATAAGACTTTTAGACCTTTTTGAAATCCAAAAGTGCCTGGCATGGGAGTGATCAGGGGGAAATTCAGGTACTTTTTCCCTGAAAATTAGGTACCTACACCCTACACCCTACACCCTGCTTCTAGGAAAAACTTTTTCAGCAGACCCTAACTAATTTTCCATCTTCCTATCTTGCCTTGCAAAGGAAGAAGATTGAGCGGTTAGCTTCTAGCCTGAAGAAACTCTCTACTCGCGCTTAGAAATTAGTTGAAGGGAAACATCTGAGCGGTTGATTGGGTTGGTTGGTGGCAAAATTTTGCCGGGGTTTTCAACCCAAATTTTCGATCAAGGTGAAGTATAATCTGACTGGGAATCGTCTCCTGTCTCTCCTATCCCCAAACCGAAAACATTATACCTCACCATTAAGATAACTGCTCTAAAAAAATAGCAAACTAAGAAAATTTATCCTTTGCTAGTTTTGCCGTGAACAACTATGTTAAAGAAAGTCAATTATCTGCGATCGCTATCCTGTTTCCTCGCTATAATGCTCTGGAGTAGTCCCCTAGGGATTAACCCTAGCCTCGCGGTCAATGATAATTGTCAACTGTCCGAATCGGAAATCAAACAACAAGAAAATCTGCGTCAAACTTCCCCCCAAGAATATGACATTTTATTGCAGAAATATGCTGCACAATTGCGCTTTTGCCGTTCCCGACACTGGTTACAGGAACAGGCAATCTGGTTACGTCTCTACTCCTGTGATACCCGTCCCGGATCGATGGAAAGTATCCTCGATCGCATCGTGGCCAAAGGTTATAATACAGTTTATCTGGAAGTTTTTGCCGATGGTCAAGTCCTATTACCTCCTAACAATAATCCCACGGTTTGGGACAGCGTGATTAAAAATCCCGGTGCGGGAAATGTGGATTTATTAGCACAGGCGATCGAACAGGGACATAAACGCGGTTTAAAGGTTTATGCTTGGTTATTTAGCCTCAATTTTGGCTATGCTTATAGCTTAAAACCCGAGAGACAGGAGGTGTTAGCACGCAATGGTAAAGGACAGGATAGCACCTCTTTTGTCGATGATCGATCCCAAACTTTTGTCGATCCCTACAGCAATCAAGCGCGACAGGATTATTTAATTCTCCTAGAAGCCATTTTACAACGTCGTCCCGATGGAGTTTTATTTGATTATATTCGCTATCCCAGAGGAACAGGAGTCGATTCCGTGGCTGATAATGTCCAAGATTTATGGATTTTTAGTCCGGCATCCCGACAAGCTTTAATTAATCGAGGATTGAATAATAAGGGCAAATTTTTAATCGATCGCTATCTGACTCGCGGCCAAATTTCCCCCCATGATATCGTCGAAGCCGATCGCCTTTATCCCCAAGAAACCGCCCCTCTTTGGCAGGGTAGAATCCCCTTAGAAGAGGAGATGAAACAATCAGTTAAAAGTCGTTTTGATCGCCTCAAATTAGAACTTTGGTTCCTAGCGGTTGCCCATGCTGCCCAGGGTGTAATTGATTATATTAGTTATTTTTCTGCCCTAGTGGAACGTCAGGGAATTCCCGCCGGGGCAGTGTTTTTTCCTGATGGAAATCGTCTTGTGGGTAATCAAGGTTTTGATTCCCGTTTACAAGCTTGGGATAGTTTTCCCGCTTCCCTAGAATGGCATCCCATGTCCTACGCTAATTGTAACGATACCACCTGTGTGGTTAATCAGATCAAAAGAGTAGTGGCAAGCAGGGGAAATCAAACTCCTGTTATCCCGGCTTTAGCGGGTTTATGGGGACAACCCTATAACAATCGTCCCTCCTTAGAAGTGCAAATGGAAGCGATTCGCATAGCCTTTCCCACCATAGATAGTATCAGTCATTTTGCTTTTTCTTGGCAAGAACCACAATTCGATCGAGCCAGAAGATTTTGTCAAATGTAACCGCATTTACACCTCCACTTTCACTTCCTCTGTCTCTGTTTTTTCCTGTGGTGGGGGAACTATCAAAGGCGGCAGTTCTGGTTCGGCGGTGTTGAGAGTCGGCGTAATATCGACGTAGTTAATCACCGCCCCTAAAATTTTCACTTCCGCTTCTGTTAACTGGTCAGTTGCTTCACTCAAGAGACTAGAACGAGTTATGGCTGGGCGCGTTACCAGAATAATCCCGTCCGCTAGTTCTTCTAAGAGCAGCGCATCATTACAGCTAGACAGAGAAGGAGTATCCACAATCACCAGATCGAAACGGCCGCGAGAATCTTTGAGAATTAATTGTAATTCGCTCGATTCAATGATAGCTGCCGCTTGTTTTTGCGGACCGGGACTAGGCAAAATGGAAAGGTTTTCTATATTTGGGGCCAGCCGGATCGATTTACTTTTTGCCCCGTAGTAAAGTAGGGGTTCTCGGAAAGAATTGGGATCGGGAGTGACTCCGATTTCTTCGGCCTTAGAGGGACTTCTCAGATCTCCTTCGACTAACAGAGTCCGTCGGCCCGCTAAAGCTGCAGCGATCGCCAGATTATAGCCAGTGGCGGTTTTCCCCTCTCCGCCAGTAATGCTGGTGACAACAACCACTTTCACCGTTTCGCCGCCGCCCACAAGTCGCAGGGTACTGCGTAAACGTTCGTAGTAGGGGAGATAATTGGCATTAGCATCGGCGAGAATCGGCTCGATTTCCTCGCCCTCTAAATTCCGGACAATGGGCAATTGTCCTAAGACTAGTATATCCCGACTAACCAAAGCTTCCCGCAATTCTTGGGGACTGTGCAGGCGATCATCGATCACTGCTAACAGGAGAATCGTACCCAATCCGGCTAAAGTTCCCAAACCAGCACCCACCAAGAGAATCAAGGTACGATTCTTGCGGTTAAACACCTGTTCGATCGGTTGAGCAACTGGCGTTTGGGCGACGGTGAGACTACCCACGGTTTCCGCTTCTGCAGCCTGAGCATCCACCAGAGCATTGAGAATATTCTCGTAGATACCCCGTTGAAAGGCGACGGCTTGGGTTAAACGAGCTTGCTGTAGCTGTTTATCGGGGAATTTCTCGTATTGGGAGCGTAATTGCTGTTCCTGAGTCACTAAGGATTCTAATTGTTTCATTAAACCCTCGCGCTGGGTTTGCAGGGTGACTAATTGAGCCGCTAGTTGTTGACGGGTGGCATCGAGATTACTTTGCTGACGGATGCGACTGCTGGGAAGATCGGTCAGGATGCCATCTTTTCCGATCACCTCGGCGGCTCTTTTTTGTAAGAGAGATTCGTTAACTTGCTGTTGTTTGCGTAATTTAACTACGGTGGGATGTTCGGGACGTAAATCCTTCTGTAGTCGCTCCAATTGGGTTTCCGTGTCCAAGATCTGCGCTCGGATACTGGCAATAATCGGGTCGGCACTAAGGGCCGAGGAGGTGTAAGCTTGATCGGGGGTTAAATCGAGTTGTTCACTCAGACTATTAATCTGTCCTTGAATGCCTTGCAGTTCTAAGCGAATTTCTCGCTGTTGCTGTTGACTACTGGTGATCGCGGTGAATAAACTCCCATCTTGAATCGCCAATAAATCTGAACCCTGGGTACTAATGTAGCGATAAAACTTTTCTTCGGCTCTGGTTAAATCTTTTTGGACTTCGTTAAGTCGGACACTGAGGGCTTCTATGCGGGCCCGTAACTGGGAAGTATTCAGCCAGCGACTGTATTCCACCATTTCCTTCATCAAGGTTTCGAGAATTAACTCCGCCTTGGCCTGGGAGTCGGCCGTTAACTCTAAAAGTATCTCTTGGGGTTGGTCGGTTCCTGTAGACCGATTGGTATTATTTTTTTGTCCCTCCGCTTCACCAGGGAAGGTGATTTTCAAATCTCGATCGCGAATTTTAACGATCTGTTCCTGATTAAATTGCAATTTTTTGGCGGCACTGACCAATACCCGGGGAGACAGCAGTAAATCGCGGTCAATAGCCCGCCCTTGTTCTTGCAGTTGGCTTCCTGTACTGGTAAAAGCTGGCGGCGGCACCCGGTAGGCCAATTGTCCTACCGCCCGATAAAAGGTGGGGGGTTTCTCAGGATCGGGTAGGAGAGCAAAGATCACAGAACCACCTAAACAGACGAGGAAGACGAATATTCCCACAAATTTGTTCTGATCTAGCGAGATGAGAAATCGTTTAACAATTGGTAGAGCCATAGCTTTTTAATGTATTCCCAGATTCTTTACATTTTAGCGGTCAAGAGTGATTCTCGCCCTTGAAATCCTAGCTTATGAAGTTGCGTTAAGGAGTGAAGGGAGCAAGTTGCCCCTCAATTATTGGAAGTTATTGAATTGATTGCCAAAGTCGAGAATTGTATTGGTAAAACTGGAAATATCCCGGATGGGTTGGGTAATAATATTAAAAGCGGCGAAAATCTCCCCTAATAGGGTGCGGGTGACGATAATTACGTCTTGATCTTCTAAGGGAACATTTTGGGAGATATCTCCCCTAACTGCCGCTATCGGACTCAAAGTTTGACTGACAATTCCCCCTTTGGCACTATCAAAACGGAGCAGAGACACTTCATTGACATTAATCCGCAGGCGATCGGAAACCGGTAAACTAGCCACTACATCAAGGAAGGTACTGCCATTAGGAATCGAAACATTTCTCAGGGAAATTCCTGAAGGAATTGAGGGAGCTAAAACCCTGACGGTGATATTCTGCTGGGCGAGGGTGGTTCTCGCCACCAGTGTGCGATTATATCCCGTTTCTTGGCCTACTTCTAGCTTGGAAACAATCACGGCATCACCTCCTTGCAGACGCATATCTGGCAAGCGTTCCCCTTTAATTAAGGGAGTATAAAGGTCAAGTTTCTCCTCTAATACTGTACCATCGACTAAAACCCGACGGACAACGATCGAACGCAGATCGGCTCTGGGAGTGCCACCCCCCGCCGCCAAAAGTACCTGCGCTAGGGGAGTATTAGGAGCGATACTATAAAACCCTGGTCGCTGTACCTCTCCCAGAATGGTTAACTGGACGGGCCGGGCAGTGGTTAAAACCGCAATCACTTCCGGTTCCTCCCGCAAGTATTTTCGCCCCAATTCGAGGCGGATTTTAGTTTGTACTTCGTCTAAAGTCAAGCCCAGCACAGGAATACGCCCTAAAATCGGCACCAGAAAATTACCATCGGGATCCACCGGCCCCGTGGAATTAAATTCGGGAAAATCGGGAACCGAGACAGTAATTTGATCGCCGATATCGAGTCGATAGGTCTGAATTTGTCGGGATTGGCGATTATTGGGAGAGTAAACCGGTGGACTGTAGCCGGTAGGGGGAATCGTGTTTTCAGGAAAGGTGGGATTAGGGGGTTGGGGCGGCAAAAATTCCAACCCGGCCCCCGGTTGAGTCTGGGGTATGGACAAAGGCCCCTGGGCCTTGAGGCTCTCGGAGTGAATTACCCATAAGAACCCTGTCAGACCCAACCCTGATAAGGCTATGGCCCCGGTTCTGAATAAACTAACTGGCAAAAACTTGTTGAGCATTGGTGGAATCATACAGATATATCAATTTATTTTCTGAGAGTTATCTAGTGGGAGAGGAACAAAGAAGCTATTAAGGACTAGAAAAGTGCCTTGAGCTAGTTTTTTTTAAACAGATAGTTGGGAGCAGAAAAACTACTTTTCTTTTTTGGTCTCAGGCAGAGAAGTTAATTGACTTAAGACATTTTGTTCTAAGTTACTTTGCACTTCCCCGGCGAGATTGAGAGCAAAGGGAGTGAGAGTTTGCAGTTCTTTCGTCGGGTCTAAGGGAATCACCAAGGAAACGGCTATCCAGGGTACTCTCTGTCTTTTTAATTGCGCCCATTGGTCAAGCCAATACCACACGGAGGGATCGTAATGACCACCACCTAGCCAAGCATACCATTGCACCACTGCAAAGGTGTTTTGTGTCCAGGCACGATAGAATCGAGCCGTGGCCTTTCCTCCCGACTGGGTGGGGATTAATAGCTCGGTTGTTTCCCCCTGATTCCAACGACTAATCGAAGTGATATCCGACCATTCTAATCCTGGTTGATTTTTATAGTATATCTGTGGCTTTAAAAGCACGGTGATCCTCTTGCCTTCAGGAGTTTCCACCACTTGTACCGACCATTTTCCCTCACCGATTTCTCCTTGGCTCTGGTCGATGGTTTTCAGGTCAGAGAACTTGATTCCCGATTCTTGCAAGGCCAGCATTTTCTGCATATTACTGATTCTCGGTTGCTCCACCCAAGACCACTGGCCAGAAATTAAATTGGGCAAGATACCCCCTACAATCAATAGCAGCAGCAGGCACAACAGCAGTAAATAATTACCCGGGAGCTTTTTTTTGACTTTATCTAACACTAAAGTTACCTCGGCTGGAATTTTTTGACTAATCATCCTGGTTACCTTCCTCTTGAGCCGGGGACTGTTTCTTGACCGCCTCGCGATACTGCATGATTTGGAAGACCAAAAGGATTAGTAATAACATAAAGACGGAGTATAAATCACCCCCCCAGCTATCGTGGAGTAATTTAAAGTTTGCCTCTTGTCCTGTGCCGTGAAACCAAGCTAAAAGCGCGTTACGAACGATATTAGCCCCGACACTAATTCCAAAGGCACTGAGGAGCATAAAGCGCGTTTTACGACCGTTTTCGATGGTATCAGTCCAATGGAGCAGCAGCAGCGTGACGTAAAGACTGGTGAATAACATTTTCAGCCCCGCACAGTAGGGAGCGACTTCCACCATCCTACCTTCTACCGCTACATAGATACCGTCAACGGAGACATCTAAGCCGGCTTGCTGGAGAATAAAACCAGAGCAAGCGGCAATAAAAACCTGTAGGGGTAGGGTATAGGGAGCAATCAGGTAGGGGATAGGATTAGGAGTCGCTAAGGCTGTTAAAAGTAGGGGAAATCCTTGCAATTTAAAACCTTCTGTTCCTTTTAACCAGAGACAGATTCCCGCTAAAATAATCGGAAAAGACATACTAACCCAAAGGGAGGAACCGAGGAGATAAAAAATCGCTCCTAGGGTTAACAAAAACGCTCCTAGGGGGTGGGAGCGATCTTCGAGGCGTTGCCATTTTTTGCGATTCTGCCAGACAATATAGGCGGCGTAGGGAAGGCCAATCAAGCCGTGGCTAAAGTATTCGTGTTCGATGCCGATCGATTTATTCAGCCAACCATCGTACCAGTGAAAGATCACCGGACCATAGATAACCGCCAAGAAACCGATCATCAGCCAAGATTGCCGATTTTTGTGGGAGACGGGGGATAGGGAAGGACTAATACCCATAGGACGGAGCGATTTAGTGACAAATTCTGAATTTATGTTACCCGATGATCGCAGTAATCTGTTCAACAACCATTTCAATTTGCTCCTCGCTGATGCCGGGGTACATGGGGAGAGAGACAATTTCTTCACAGAGAATCTCTGCATGAGGAAAGTCTCCCTGTTGATAACCGAGGTAGCGATAGGCCGGTTGCAGATGACAAGGAATCGGATAATGAATGCCGGTTTGAATACCGACGGCAGTTAATTGTTCTTGTAGTTGTTGGCGCTCAACCGGACAATGGGGGAGAATGCGAATAACGTAGAGATGATAGACATGACCGGTCTCGGTTTCGTCTCGTACGGGTAAAATACCTTTATCGGCTAAAGGAGCCAAAAGCCTGTCGTATTGTCTTGCCGCTCGCTGACGGGAGCGATTCCAGCCTTCCAGATGGGGTAATTTAATGTTTAAAATGGCGGCTTGTATGCTATCCAAACGGCTATTAGTGCCGATATCGGTGTGGAAATACTTGCTCGGTGCGCCATAATTTCTTAAACTGCGGGCTTTTTGGCTAATTTCTGGATCATTGCTCACTAACATTCCGCCATTGCCAAAAGCACCCAAATTTTTACTGGGATAAAAACTAAACCCCGCCGCCACACCGACACTGCCGGCGCGATAACCTTCTCTACTGGCTAAATGGGCCTGGGCCGCATCTTCAAAGATAATCAGATTATAGCTGCGGGCAAAATCCTGTAATTGTTGGGGTGATACCATCTGTCCGTACAGGTGTACGGGGAGAATGGCGCGGGTGTTGGGGGTAATTCTTTGGGCAGCCGCCGCGAGGTCAATTAAGGCCGTATCGAGGTGACAATCAACTAAAATCGGTTTGGCTCCCGCTTGTATAACACCCATGAGGGTAGCGACAAAGGTATTAGCGGGGACTAGCACTTCATCCCCGGCACCGATGCCGTAAGCTTGTAAAGCCAGGGCAAGAGCAGCCGTGCCAGAAGCTACTCCCACAGCATACTCGACTCCGCAAGCTTGGGCGAAGGCGGTTTCAAATTCGGCTAAAGCTTGGCCTAAAACAAAATCTCCCCGGTCGATAACTGTTTGGATTGCCTCGGTAATTTTTGCTTGTAGGGGCTGATTTTGCCAAGTTAAATCAACAAAGGGAACTTTGATTAAATTGGAATTCATCTAGTGCTTGTTTATCGAGATATTATTAATTATCAAGAGACTAGCATAGATTTGAGCAAGTTGGCTAGATTTGTAGGCTCTCTTGTCCTTTGTGTGATAGATAGGTTTTACTCATTGAATCTGTCCTCTTCTCTGTGTTCTTCGTGCCTCTGTGGTTTATTTTTAACCCTTCTGGGATAACCTAAGAAAAAGTATATGCTAGGCTACATTTAACCGGGCTAAAGCAAGAGAGCCGATTGGTATTCAGGGGGTTTGGCCTTGACTTGGCCAAAAGAATCAAGTTGACTGCCTAGCTATTTATTTTTGCCGCCAAACTTTGAAGATAATTCCTAGGCAGAGGAGAATATAAGCAGAAGTTAATAAACCGTTTAAGTATAAAAAGCGAAAACTCAAGCTTTGGTCGGTGAAAGTAGCCCCAGTCCAGAGGAAAGCGTAAAAAAGTAGCCATCCTAAGGTTAAATTAACCGATAAGCGACTAATTTGCCGTTGTTCCCCGTTACCGATACCTCGATACCATGTCCAAGCGGAGGGAATCACTCCTAGAAAGGGAATTAGATATAACATTAATTGCAGGCGCTCTAATTTGCGATCGCCGAAAGGATCGTGATTAATCATGGTATTTTTCCGATAGAACTGGTTATTATGAGTGATTTTCCCGCTTTAACGGCGTTAATTCTGGCTGGTGGGCAAAGTTCCAGGATGGGAGAAGATAAAGCTTTGTTATCTTTTCAGGGTGTCTCTTTTCTAGAGAATACTTGTTTAGTTGCCCAAGATTGTGCCGTACAGGTATCTGTGATCACGCCTTGGCCGGAACGTTACCAGCTGATCATTCCCCAGTACTGCCGAATAATCAAGGAACCTCTCCCTACTAGGGGGCCGTTATTAGCCTTTGCCTTGGGATTAACTTTTGTGTCAACCGATTGGGTTTTATTGCTCGCTTGCGATTTACCTTTACTAAGGTCTTCAATTATTCAAGCATGGTCAAGATTATTAGCCACTGTACCAGAAAATGCCATCGCTTTGCTTCCCCGGTGCGGCTCTCGTTGGGAGCCTCTCTGTGGTTTCTATCATCGTCGTTGTTTAGAATCTTTGCAGACTTATATTCAGCAGGGGGGAACTTCTTTTCAAAAATGGTTAAATGTCTCCGTGGTGGAGGAATTAATCATCGATAATTCCGAGATTTTATTTAACTGTAATACCCCGGAAGATTTAGAGATAATAATAAACTCCCCAGATGTTGACAGTAAGAAACCCTAGCACAAAAGGGACTAAAAGTAAAGAGATCGGCCAAGGAATGTTGGATAAATGGCGATAACCATAGTAGAGCATTCCGGTTAGATAACCGCCGGTTACACCGATAATTGCGCCGACAATATCACCATTTATGGATAAATAGGAAGTGAGCAAAATGACGAGGGAAAAGGGCAAAATTATCAAGCCACCTAAAAATATATCGCCGGTGAGACTACCATATTTATTACTTAATTTTCTGCCTAACCAACTAGATAAAGTCAGAATAATAAAAGGAAATACTGCCCAGCCTAATAACAGCAAAAAATCAGATTTAACTGTCCAGTTTTGCCAAGTAAAAGCGATGAAAAAACTGCTGATGATTGCTGCCAATACACCCGTAGCCAAAGCCTGATTACGGTTAAGCTTTAAAAAAGCCTCTGCTAGACCGGTCTTGGGTTTGAGCAAAGATGAGCCAGAGATTTTCAGCAAATTAAAAACAATAAAAAGAGTTTTTGACCACTTGATCGATTGCCGTTGTCGATAACTTTTATGGAGGTCTCTTAATTTATTTGCAATGGCATGATAGCGGCGAAAATTTCCCTGTTGCTTGAATTTCTTGGCCGCTATTTGGAAATCTTTTCGTGCTGCCGGCAGTTCCGAGAGTTCCTCTAGAGCCAATCCTCTTTGATAATAGAATTGGGGGTTATCTGGGTCAATGGCGATTGCTTTTCTATAAGCTTCTAGGGAGGATTGGGTGTAACCGAGTCGTTGACGGGATAAACCGAGGTAATAGTAAGCTTGGGAACAATCGGGTTTTAACTGCAAAACTTGGCGACAATCGCTTAAAACTTGCCGATCCTGCTGATTATGGTAGTAAACTTCCGCCCGTTGCAGATAGGCCTGCCAAAATTGCGGATTAATTGCGATCGCTTGCTGGTAAAATGCGATCGCTAATTGATAATTTCTCTCTTGAGCGTAGTGCCATCCCTGTTGATAAAAATCCTCGGCACTGGGGTTAAAAGTGGGTATTTCTGGGGATAAGTTGCGATCATACTCTTTTCTTTGACCTTTATCGCTCAAAATCCGATAAGCTTGTTCAATTTCCCGAAATTTTGTCACTGCCTCCGGATCATTGGGATTATAATCGGGGTGATATTGCCGGGCCAGACGACGAAAAGCGGCTTTTATCTGATTATTACTGGCATGACGGGGAATTTGCAGGATTTCATAGTAATTTTTCATACTTGAATGCGGGGGTAATTTTCAACTACTTAAAATTGTTGCCAATGGCTCGCCGAAACGACTATCATTGTCAATTAAATAGCTTTTATTGAGAGTTGATCGCTTATGTCTGCCTACACTGCTTCCTCCCTGAAAGCGGAACTCAACGCACGGGGGTGGCGCTTAACTCCCCAGCGAGAGAAAATTCTGCACGTTTTCCAGAATTTACCGAAAGGCAATCATCTCAGCGCCGAAGAATTGCAGGAATTGCTGGACAAAAGGGGGGAAGGAATTAGTTTATCGACAATTTACCGCAGTGTTAAACTGATGTCGCGGATGGGAATTTTGCGGGAGTTGGAATTGGCCGAGGGTCATAAACACTACGAACTCAATCAACCCTATCCCCACCACCATCATCATTTGGTCTGTATTCAGTGCAATAAAACCATCGAATTTAACAATGATTCCATTCTCAAACACAGTCTCAAACAGTGTGAGAAAGAGGGTTTTCAGTTAATTGACTGTCAGTTAACAGTGATGGCCATCTGTCCGGAAGCTTTGCGGATGGGTTGGCCGTCGGGAATACCGAGTAATTGGTGCTGTACGCGTTCGCTGGTGGATACTCGTTTCCAAAACTGCGAGATTCCCGAATCAAAGGAGCCAGAACCGGAAAACTAGACATCTAAGCGGACATTCCCAACTGAAAACCGAGAGCTTTTTTCTGCATTAATTGGAAAATATTATAAAATCCGTTGGCGCGGGAAGGGGTAAGGCTGACTTTTAAACCGGTTTCTTCGATAAAATCCGGGGTGACTTGCAGGATTTCCGTGGGAGTCAGTCCATTGAAACCCTCGATTAACAAAGCAACTAAACCCTTGACTAATTGCGCGTCGGAATCCCCTTTGTACCAAACCTGGCCATTTTCGAGGTCGGCAGTGATATAAACTTGGGATACACAGCCATGAACTTTATTAGCGGGTATTTTGGCAGATTCTGGTATTGGTTCTAGTTTTTTAGCAAAAGCTAGTAATTGTTCGTATTTTTGCTTAGGATCGGTACGACGTTTGAGGCGTTCGACGATGCGATCGAGATTAGACGGGAGCATATTGCAAGTTAAAATAGGAAAAAATTAGCCAATAGCTTTTTTATATTAGCATTCTCGCGGAAGTTGAGCGCTGTGGTTATCGGTGCCAGGACTGCCTTGGTCAGAGGGTCTGGAGGCTATCTGCTAGAATTGGCATCAATCAAACACCACGCTTGCAGGGGCATTCATCCGATATTTTAGGTAAATTCCAAGGAAACCTTACCCCCCCCCGCACATTTGTCAAGTCTTTTACACAATTCTTAATATTCCTTTCCGTTTTGCTCTCTCGCTTTCGTCCGGCTTCTCGACGGAATCGCTAAAATGATGAGGGGTGTTTTAGAGGTAAGTCTATGAGTGAACCGGTAACTCTTGAGGATATTTACCAGCTATTCCGCGCTTCCGCCGAGGAATATGATCGCCGGGCTGCCGAATCTAAGGCGGAATATGATCGCCATAGAGTCGAAATAGAGAACCTCCTCGCCGAATCTAAACTAGAAAGCGATCGCTCGATGACAGAACTGAAACGGACGGTTGAACGAACCAGCAAAGCGGTAGATAGTCTCACCACTCGCTGGGGTCGATTTGTGGAAGAATTGGTAGAACCGGCGGTTTTACGGCTTTTTCAGGAAAAAGGCATCGATATTAAAGAAGTTTATCCCCGCGCCAGAGTCAAACGTCAGGGCATCGCCATGGAAATTGATATCCTAGCCGTCGATGATACCGATCTCGTGGTGGTGGAATGTAAATCTAGATTATCTAAAGATGATGTGGATGAATTTATTGAAAAATTGACTCGTTTTAAAATCGCTTTTCCCCATTATAAAAACTATCGAGCTTACGGTGCGGTGGCGGGAATTGAAATCAACGAGGGGATCGATCGATACGCTTATAAAAAAGGTCTATTTGTGATTAAACCCTCTGGGGATACGGTGGCCATTATTAATGATGCCGACTTTCAACCGAATACTTGGTAATTTCCCTAGTCAAAACAATCGCTATGGTTAACCTTTCCTACAATAAAAATCGCCTTCTTCCCAGTGCCGAAGAATTACCCTGTTCTGACGAAACAGCCGTGGATAACCAGTTACAGAACGATATTCCCAATCTATTACTCAGTTTACTAGCATTTATTTGGGCGGAGCGGGATGATTGGTATTTTGGTGTCGATATGGGAGTTTATTACAATCCCGACGAACCGGCAATCATACCGGATGGATTTTTAGCCATTGGAGTCAAACACGATACCGGCGAAAGGGGAAGATTAAGCTATGTTCTCTGGGAAGAAGCTTATATTATGCCGATATTGGCCTTGGAAGTGATTTCTGAGAAATATAATGGGGAATATGAGGGAAAGTTAGCGGATTATCAAACCCTAGGAATTCTCTATTACGTCATTTATAATCCCTTAAGCGGTAGAAGGGGAAGGTTTAAAAATAGAGAGAGATTAGCGGTTTATAAGCTGATAGCGGGGAAATACGAGCTTTTAGAGCCGGAAAATAATCGGGTATGGTTGCCAGAAATCGGGTTAGCCTTGGGATATGAGCAGGGAGAACATATCGCTTGGGTGCGAGAATGGCTGTATTGGTACGATCGATCGGGAAATCGCTATTTAACCGCCGAGGAAAGGGCGAGGGCAGCAGCGGCAATCGCCGAGCAAGCAAGTTTAATCGCCCAACAAGAACGTTTGAATGCCCAGCAAGAACGTTTAGCCAAAGAGGAAGCAGAAGCGATCGCCGAGCAAGAACGTTTAGCCAAAGAGGAAGCGGAACAAAAAGCCCAACGACTAGCGGAAAGACTAAGATCACTGGGTATCAACCCCGATGAAATGTAAGGGTGGGTTCCCTGGCAATTTTAGGGGATTAATCGCGTAATAATTCCGGTTCGGTTAATTCGTCGGTCATTTCCATCAGGGCCCGTTGGACGGGTTTAATCATCGGGTCATCGATATTTTCTACGGTATCGTAGCGGACGCGTTTGGCCCGTCTCGCGACTTGCACGACGATGGAGTAACGATTGCTGGCCGCATTCATCAGTTTATCGGTGAGATAAATCATCTCGGAGGAGTCGAATTTAAACCGTTTGGACATAGTTATATTTAGCCTTCTCTGGTGAATTTGGCACTTGTCACTGATTTTAGTGATAAGTTTTATTACTCAGTCCACCTTACCATATTTTGTCCACCTTAAGGATAGGGTTATCCTTGATCTCGATCGGATTTTGTCAACTACTTTTTACAAAACTTAAATCAATTTTATACAAGTTTAAAAATATACAAATAAAGAGATAATTTTTGAAATAAATAAACCCAAAAAAGGTATCTCAACCATGGCTTTTAACCTCAACGGTTTCAACTTTAACCAGTCGATTATCGATTCCCAGGGACGTGCGGTCGCAACGCGCTCGCTACGCGAGACCGCAACTTGGGCGGATGTGATCAACTGCGCTAACATTGGTTTTGAAGTAATGCACGAACGCAACGCTCATCGAAAATTTGGGTCTGAAACCCCGTCGTTCTACGACGGCTTTGCTGTTAAATATTAGCACATTTACGAAATATATGCTAAAATGTGAGACATCGAAATAGATAGATGGTTTCCTAGCTCTAAAAGTTGTAGTAATTGCGGGTATATTGCCCTTGAAAATGCCGTTAAATGTTCGAGAATGGGACTGTCCAGACTGTGGGACTCACCATGACCGAGATATTAACGCCAGTAAAAATATTTTGGCCG